>JAFAFD010000125.1 GCA_023423675.1 Pseudomonadota bacterium
ATGCTCGGCAGATTTTCCCGCCAGAAGCAGCCGAGCATGGGCTCGGCTCTACAGGAACGGCGGCACCTTGCCCACTGCATCAGCTCCGGGCTGAGCACTTCATCCGCGTCGGCCAGCAACCCGGCCGAGCTACAGAGGAAGGGCACGTTGCGGTTCATGGGAGCTCGCCCTTGTAGAGCCGAGCCCATGCTCGGCTGCTTGTGCCGTGAAAAGCAGCCGAGCATAGGCTCGGCTCTACGGGTATCCCGGCGACCCCTCGACGGTGATCAGATCACCGTCAGGTTGGCGTAGGCCATCACCAGCCACTTGCTGCCGGCGTCGGCGAACTCGACCTGCACGCGGGCGTGGGCGCCGCTGCCTTCGTAGTCGGTCACCATGCCTTCGCCGAACTTGGGATGGGTCACCAGCGCGCCCAGCTTCAGCGGCGGTGCCTCGATCGAGGCGTGGCCCATCACCCGGCTGCTGCCCAGCGATGCCTGCCGCGAGACCTGCACCTTCGGGCGCACTTCGTGCAGCAGTTCGCGCGGGATCTCGCGCAGGAAGCGCGACGGCAGGCTGTAGTTGTCCTGGCCGTGGATGCGGCGCGATTCGGCGTAGCACAGCACCAGCTTCTGCCGCGCGCGGGTGATGCCCACGTAGGCCAGCCGGCGCTCTTCTTCCAGGCGGCCGCTTTCTTCCAGCGAACGCGCACTCGGGAACAGGCCGTCTTCCATGCCGGCCAGGAATACCAGCGGGAATTCCAGGCCCTTGGCCGAGTGCAGGGTCATCAGCTGCACGCCTTCCTCGCCCGCCTGCGCCTGGCCCTCACCGGCCTCCAGCGCGGCATAGGCCAGGAACGCGACCAGCTCGTCCATGTCCTCGCCCACTTCCTCGATGTCGTCGGCGCGGCGCAGGAAGCGCGAGGCGACCGAGACCAGTTCGTCGAGGTTGTCGGTACGCGATTCCGAATCCAGCGAATTGCGGCTTTCCTTGCTCCAGTGCTCGCGCAGCTGCGAGCGCGACAGCACATGGTCCACGCGCTCGGCGAGGGTCATGTGCAGGGTCTGCGCCTGCAGCTCGTTGACCAGCACCAGGAAGCCGGCCAGCGCATTGCGTGCACGCGCGGCCAGCGCCGTGCCCTGGGTGACCAGCATGGTGGCCTCCCACAGCGAGATGCCCTGTGCGCGCGCCTCGCGACGCACCTCATCCAGGGTGCGCTCGCCGATGCCACGGGTCGGCGTGTTCACCGCGCGCTCGAAGGCGGCATCGTCGTTGCGGTTGGACAGCAGGCGCAGGTAGGCCAGCGCGTCCTTGATTTCGGCACGCTCGAAGAAGCGCATGCCGCCATACACGCGGTACGGCACCTGTTCGCTCAGCAGCGCTTCTTCCAGCGCGCGCGACTGCGCGTTGCTGCGGTAGAGCACGGCCACTTCGGTATAGCTGCCGCCATCGCGCACCCACTGGCGCGCGCGCTCGACGATGTAACGCGCCTCGTCCATCTCGTTGTAGGCCGCATACAGGTCGATCGGCTCGCCGTCGCCGCTGTCGGTCCACAGTTCCTTGCCGATGCGGTCCGGGTTGTGCGCGATGACCGCGTTGGCCGCGCCGAGGATGTTGGCGGTGGAACGGTAGTTCTGTTCCAGGCGTATGGTCTGCGCGCCGGGGAAATCGCGCAGGAAGCCCTGCACGTTCTCGACCTTGGCACCACGCCAGCCGTAGATGGCCTGGTCATCGTCGCCGACCACGAACACGTGGCCTTCGTGACCGGCCAGCACGCGCACGAAGGCGTACTGGATGGCGTTGGTATCCTGGAACTCGTCCACCAGGATTTCGCGGAAACGCGCGCGGTAATGCGCCAGCAACGGCGGGTTGTCGCGCAGCAGTTCGTGCGCGCGCAGCAGCAGCTCGGCGAAGTCGACCAGGCCGGCGCGGTCGCAGCGCGCCTGGTACTCGATGTAGGCCTGGCGCATGGTTTCCAGCCACGCATCATGCGGCTCGGGCTGGATGTGCTGCGGGCGGCGGCCCTCATCCTTCTGTTCGTTGATCCACCACGCGATCTGCTTGGGCGGATGCTTGCTGTCGTCGATTTCCAGCGCCTGGACCACGCGCTTGACCAGTCGCAGCTGGTCGTCCGAATCCATGACCTGGAAGCCTTCGGGCAGCTTGGCGTCCTGCCAGTGCAGGCGCAGCAGGCGGTTGGCCAGGCCGTGGAAGGTACCGATCCACGCGCCGCGGCTGCCGTTGGGCAGCTGCGCGTCGATGCGGTGGCGCATCTCGCCGGCGGCCTTGTTGGTGAAGGTCACCGCAAAAATGCCGTGGGTCGGCACGCCTTCGACTTCATGCAGCCAGGCGATGCGGTGGGTGAGTACGCGGGTCTTGCCGGAACCGGCACCGGCCAGCACCAGGTGGTGGCCGGGGGGAGCGGAGACGGCTTCGCGCTGGGCCGGGTTCAGGCCATCGAGCAGGTGGGAGACATCCATGCCCCCATTTTACGGCATCGCCGTCGCGGCTCCTGCGACCACCTGCGTGGCCAGGGCCTGCGCCTGCTGACGCAGTTCAGGCACGGCCAGGCTTTCCCACAGGCTGCCGATGCGCAGGCTGCCGAGCACGCCCAACCGCGCCTGCGCCGCACCGCTGCGACTGCACAGGCGGTCGCCCGGCACGCTGCTGTCCAGGCCCAGGCCATGCGGCCCGGGACGGGCCAGGCCGTCGGCCTGCAGCTGCTGCAGCAGTGGATTGCGCAGCGCCGTGGCGCGGGTCTCGACGCCGGTGGCATTGACCACCGCCGCGATCGTCCACTGCTGTTCGCCGCCCGCGGCATCGCGACCGGACAGGTGAAGCGCGTCGCCTTCGCGCCAGATGCGCTGCAGGCGGGCACGGTGCAGCTGCAGCTGCCCGCTGGCCTGCAGGGCCTGCAGCTGGGCATCGACGTCCTCGGCAATGCGGTGGCGATGCACGTCCCAATAGCGCACCACATGGCGCAGGAAGCGTCGCTGGTCGGCTTCGTCCAGGCTGCACCACAGCGCCTGGCCATGCGGGCGGATGCGATCCATCACGCCCTGCCACGGCTGGCCATCGGCCTGCGTCTGCCACGCGAAGCCGCGCAGGGCCCGCACACGCTGGCGCAGGGTCATCGGCAGCAGCGCGGCCGGGTCGAAATCGGGCAGCACGCCATGCGCATGGGGCAGCGGCAACAGGCCGTGCCGCGAGATCACGTGCAGCGGGCCGGTATGGCCGGCGGCGACCAGCGCCAGCACGGTGTCGGCCATGCTCAGGCCGGAACCGACGATGGCCAGCGCATGGGCACCGGCCAGCGTGCGCACGCCGTCATAGTCCCAGGCCTCGACCACGTCGTCGGCAGGCAGCGCATCGGCGCCGGTCACCGGCAGCGGACGCATGCTGTTGCCGGTGGCGATGACCGCCTGCGCCGCGTGCAGCGTGCCGCCATCGCCCAGTTGCAGGTGGTAACCGAGGTCATCCGGCTGCAGGCCCAGCACCAGCTGCGCGATCACCCGCAGCTGCGCCGGGCTGGCGGCCGCCGCGTCCTGCAGGCGCTGCTGCAGGTAGGCGGCGAAGTGGTGGCGGCTCACGTAACGCTCGCCGAGCAGCTCGCGCGCCTCGCCCGGGTAAGCGTTGACGGCCTGCAGGTAATCGAGGAAATCGCCGGACTGGTCGGGGAACGCGCTCATCTTCGCCGCGGGCACGTTCAGCAGGTGCTCCGGCCACGGCGTGGCGTAGGCGATGCCTTGGGCGAGCTGCGAGGCGGGTTCGAAGATGGCCAGCGCCAGCGGCGCCTGGGCCTGGCGCAACACCTGGATCGCCACCAGCACACCCGCGGCACCACCGCCGATGATCGCCAGGTCCAGTTCGCCATTTCGCGATGAATCAGTCATGCGCCGATTGTAGGCGATGGCGGGTGACGGGCTGGCAGTCGACTGACTGTCGACTCTACATCAACGCATCGGCCAACCGTGCGATGCCTTCGCGGCTGCGCTTCCAGGCCGGGCGCTGACGCCACTGCTCCAGGTCCAGCAGGCGCGACTGGCGCAGGTAGTCGTCCTCGATGGCGCACAGCTGCTGCACCAGCGGCCGGTCGTAGCAGATCAGGCCGATCTCGGCATTCAGCGCAAAAGAACGGATATCCATGTTGATCGAGCCGAGCACGGCGATGTCCTCGTCCACACTCATGTGCTTGGCGTGCAGGAACTGCGGCTCGTACAGCGCGATCTGCACGCCACAACGCAGCAGTTCCTCGTAGTACGCCTCCTGCGCCCACGAGGTCAGCCGCTGGTTGTTGCTGGCCGACAGGATCAGCTGCACCTTCACGCCGGACAGCGCGGCGATGCGCAGTGCGCTCAGCGTCGCTTCGTCAGGCACGAAATACGGCGTGACCATCACCAGCCGTCGCCGCGCCAGGTGGATCAGCGCCGCCACCGCATCGCGCGCGTTGCTGTAAGGGTACGCCGGGCCACTGGGCAGCAGCTGGGTGGCGATGTCGTCGCCGCACTCGGGCACGTCGGCGATGACGTCCAGGCGCTGCCCGGTTTCCATGTACCAGTCGCTGGCGAACACCGCCTCCAGGTGGGCCACCGCCGGACCGCGCACGCGCGCGACCAGCTCGCGGTTGGGATGCCCCGGTACGAAGCGTGGGCCGGCCAGGTTCTGCGAGCCGACGTAGGCCACTTCGTTGTCGATCACCGCGATCTTGCGGTGATTGCGCAGGTCCATGCGCCCGCTGCGGCGCCAGCGCAGGCCGCCGGGCAGCATCGCCCGCACTTCGATGTCACGCGCCTGCAGGCGCTTGCGGTAGGCGCGCAGGCCGCGCTTGGCACCCACCGCATCCAGCAGCACGCGGCACTGCACGCCGCGTGCGGCGGCACGCTGCAGCGCTTCGACGATGGCCTCGCCCACCGCGTCGTCGAACATCAGGTAGTACAGCAGGTGGACGCGGTCTTCGGCCTGGTCGATGTCGGCGATGAGGGTGTGCAGCGATTCGTCGTAGTCGGTGAGCAGGTCGACCGCGTTGCCGTGCACCGGCATGAAATCACCCTGGCGCTGCACCAGCGGCACGATCTCGGCGATGGCGGTGTCGGCGGTCGGGGTCCAGCGCAGGCGGTGCTGCAGCGCCTGTTCCTCGCGGATGACCTGCGACGCCTCGGCCTGCCGGCGGATGCGTTCGCGCGACAGCCAGGGGTGGCCGAACAGCAGGTACAGCGGCAGGCCCAGCAGCGGCACGAAGCCGACCAGCAGCAGCCAGCTGCGTGCCGCCCCCGGCGTGGTGCGGGTGGGGATCCAGCACAGCGCGACCAGCCGGATGAGCCAGTCGATCAACAGCAGGTAGGAACCCAGCAGCCACTCGAACAGCATCGCGTCGCCCGTCGGAGGTGTCGGGGTCATTCTGCCCAGCCTTCCGGCGGCCTGCCAACCAAAAGCGTGCCCCCCCACCGTGGGCCCCAACCCCCCCCCCCAACCCGGGTAAAA
>JAFAFD010000145.1 GCA_023423675.1 Pseudomonadota bacterium
GTGACCTGCGCGTGGCTGGCTCCTGCCTGCACCGCGCGCTGGTAGACGTGCTGGGTGTGGGGTTCCATCCAGCGCTGCCCTGAAAGGATGCGCGCCCCCAGCGTGAAGCCCGCGTCCACAAGGAACGCGGAAATGGGCACGAGCAGCAGCAACCAGTTGATTTCCGTACGCACGGCGGCGACGGCCAACACCACCGATACCGCGTAGCCGAGCGCGCCACTTCCGACATCGCCCATGAAAATGCGCGCGTTCGGGAAGTTGAATGGCAGGAAACCTACGCAGGCCAGGCCCAGCACGATGGCCACCAGCGAATACGGCCACGGCAGGACCACGGCGAAGCCAAGTGCGGCGACGACCGCCTGGCTGCTGGCGATGCCGTTGATCCCATCCATGAAGTTCCAGATGTTGATCAGCGAGGCGGTGAACACCAGCACCAGCAGGGCCAGCAGCCAGCTGCCGCCATGCACCTTGACCAGCGCGGCCAGCAGTCCAGCGGCGATGAAGTGCACCATCAGACGGCGCAGGGCCGGCAGCGGCCGGTGGTCGTCCCACCAGCCGATGCCCGCGACCAGCGCCAGGCCGAGACTGGCGACCAGCAGGCTGGGCATGGCCACCGGCCACGCCCACATGGCCGCAACGGCGGCCACCAGCAGGCTGATGACGATGGCGATGCCACCGCCGCGGGGGGTCGCCACGCTATGGCTGCGGCGTTCGCCGGGCTGATCCAGCAGCTGCCGGCGCAGCGCGTAGCCACGCGCCGTCCAGGTCAGTGCGGCGCTGAGCAGGGCCAGCCCCAGCAGCGCGGCCATCACCAGCCAGGCCATGGCTCAGAGCACCGCGTAATTCAGCAGCGGCTTGACCGTGCCCCATTCCTTGCAGCTCGGGCACTGCCAGTGGTGGGTACGCGCACCGAAGCCGCAGCGCGTGCAGCGGTAAGCCGGGTTGCGTACCAGCAGCTGGTCGGTGATGTGCTTGAGGTCGTGCAGGGTGGCGGTGGAATCGGCGCCTTCGGCCAGGGTCAGGTCGATCAGCGCCGATTCACCGCGCACCGAAGGGCGATCCTTCAGCTGGCGACCGAGGTAGGCGCGCGCCGGGGCGACACCCTCCTGCTCTTCCATCAGGCGGGTCAGTGCCAGCACCGGGGCGATGCCGCGGTAGTGCTCGGTCATTTCCGACAGGAACGCACGCGCGCCGCCGAGGTCGCCCACCTTGCGGTAGTTCTCCATCAGCGCCGGCAGCAGCTCGGGCAGGTACTCGGGATCGTTGCGGGCGGCGCGCTCGAAGGCGCGCACGGCAGCCTCGGCATTGCCGGCATCGGTTTCCAGGCGGCCTTCGATGATGCCGGCACGCACCGACATCGCATCAGCCTGGTAGGCACGGGCAATGGCCGCCCTCGCCTCTTCCAGCTTGCCGGCGCCACGGAAGCGCTCGGCCAGCTCGCATTCGAACTGCCCGATCAGCTTGCCCATCGGCTCGCCGGTGACATCCTCGAAGCGGGTGGCGTTGTCGATGGCCTTTTCCCAGTCGCGCTCGGCCAGGTAGATGCCGATCAGGTGCTTGAGCGCCTGCGGTGCGCGCTGGTCCAGCTGGGCCAGTTCGGTGAACACGGTTTCGGCGCGGTCCAGCAGGCCGGACTTCATGTAGTCCTCGCCCAGCGCCAGCAGGGCCTGCACGCGCTGCGCGTCGCTCAGGTCGTTGCGGTTGACCAGGCCCTGGTGCAGGCGGATCGCGCGATCCACTTCACCACGACGGCGGAACAGGTGGCCCAGCGCGACCTGGGTCTCGAAGGTTTCCTTGTCCAGCTCGGCGATGTGCAGGAACAGCTCGATGGCCTTGTCCGGCTGCTCGTTGAGCAGGTAGTTCAGGCCGCGGAAGTAGGTGCTGGACAGGTGGCTGACCTGGTTGTCGCCATGGCGTTGCCCGCCGCGCCGCCCAATGACCCAGCCGGCCAGCGCCGCCAGGGGAAGGAACAGGAAGAACCAGAACCACTCGGTGACGAAATCCATCTTCGATCAGCGTCCATCAAAAGATTGGGAGGGGGAAACCGGCGCCACCGGGGTAGCGACCGACTTGTTGGCGCGGCGCAGCTGGCCGTAGAGCGGAATGACCACGCTCACCAGCACCAGGCCGGCACCGACGATGACGCCGATCAGCAGCGAAGCGATGATCGCCACGCCGATCGAGGTCTTGAGTTGGGTAAACAGCAGGTTGATGGTCATCTCGTCCATGTTCATGGCACCGATGATCAACCCGAGAAGCAGCACCGCCAGCAGGACCAGCAGACGAAAAACCTTCATGCGACAGCTCCAGTGGCAGGAGGTCGTAGCTTATCCGACTCGCCGCGGTATTCGCACGCGGTGACGCGACGGGACACTCAGGCCGGATCGGCGTCCAGCGGCAGCACGCTGCTGACCCGCTCACGCAGTTCCTTGCCCGGCTTGAAATGGGGAACGTGCTTGCCCGGCAGGGCGACCGATTCGCCGGTCTTGGGGTTGCGGCCCAGGCGCGGCGGACGGTAGTGCAGCGAGAAGCTGCCAAAGCCACGGATTTCGATGCGATCCCCTGCAGAAAGGGAACCGCCCATCATTTCCAGCAACGACTTCACCGCCAGATCGACATCATCGGCCTTCAGGTGCGCCTGGCGGCGCGCGAGGATTTCGATCAGTTCGGATTTGGTCATTGCCGGCTCACATCAGGGGTCACTCACCCTGAAACGGCCCGGGCAGGATGCCCG
>JAFAFD010000013.1 GCA_023423675.1 Pseudomonadota bacterium
CGCCGCTGCCGCCACGGCCGGGGCACGTCTTGAGATCGCTCCGGCGCTGGCGTCCGATGCCACGCACGCGGGCACAACCACCGGCACCGGTGCCGGCAGCGAGGGTGACATGCTGGGCAATGAACAACTGCGGCAGGCCAGGGAAGACGTTGCCACCCGCGATGCCGAGATCGGTGAGCTGAAGCAGCGTGTGGCCGAGCTGGAAAAGCTGAAGGAGCAGCAGCAGTCGTTGATCGCGATGAAGGACAACGACCTGGCTGCCGCCCAGCAGCGCCTGGCGTCGCCGCCCGGCGCACCCGCCGGTGGCACGCCGTGGTACTGGCTGGGCCTGCCGCTGCTGTTGCTGGTGGCCGGCGCCGCCTGGCTGCTGCGTCGGCGCAAGCCGTCGCCGCTGCCGCCGCTGCGCGAGGAGGGCGACGCCGTGGCGCTGGCCGCTGCGGTGCCCGCCGGTGCCGCGCTGGATTCGCTGGCCGAACAATCGTCCTGGGTCACCGGCCACGAAGAGGACGGCCGCCAGGAACCGTCGATGCCGGCCTGGGCGATCGAAGAGGATCATGTCGTCCACGCGCATGACGCGCACGCGCATGACGAGCTGGCCGATGAGGCGCCGTCTGCACTGGTCGAGCCGGAAGACGAACCGGTGGCGCAGCCCGCTGCCGATGTCGAAGCATCCTGGCAGGTGGGGGCGCTGGTCACCGACGAGGGCGACCAGCTGCCGCCGGCGGTGAGCGACGCACCGCGCTGGGACGAACCCGAGGCAGTGGCGTCGGAACCGGCTGACGTGGCCGCCGTGCCCGCCGATGAAATCGGTGTGCCCGACTACGCCCTGCACGCCGAGCAGCAGCCGGAATTCCGCGGCGTGTTCGATCTGCCGGCCGAGCAGAGCGAGCAGGCGCAGCCCGTGCAGGCGGCCAGCGAAGACCTGGACCCGGCCGCTGGATCCAGCAGCAACGACTGGGCCCCGCGCGCGGGCCAGGAGCGCCTGGAACTGGCCATCGCCTACCTGGACCTCGGCGATTCGCAGACCGCGCGGACCCTGCTGGAAGAAGTCGCCACCGATGGCGACGTGCACTGCCAGGCCCAGGCGCGCGAACTGCTCGCCCGCCTGGACTGACCACTGGACCACAGGGCCACCCATGAGCCGCGAAAACCGCATCGACTACGTTGAGTTCGCCTCGGCCGACCCGGCCGCCAGCCGTGCCTTCTTCGAGGCCGTGTTCGGCTGGTCGTTCGTCGACTACGGCGAGGACTACACCGCCTTCGACGATGGCCGCCTGCAGGGCGGCTTCTTCCGCGGCCAGCCGCAGCGTGCCGAGGCCGGCGCACCGCTGCTGGTGCTGTATGCCGACCTGCTGGCACCGGTCGAAGCCGCGGTGCGCGCGGCCGGTGGGCTCGTCGTCCGATCCGTTTTCTCTTTCCCCGGTGGCAGCCGCTTCCAGTTCGTCGAGCCCGGTGGCAACGAACTGGCGGTCTGGTCCGAACGCGACCCGGCCTGAGCGCCGCTCCACCCGCAACATCGAGGTAGCAGCACATGCGTTACGCGCTCGGCGTCGAGTACGACGGCAGCGATTTCAGGGGCTGGCAGAACCTGGGCGAGGGCGGACCCAGCGTCCAGGCCAGCCTGGAGAAGGCCCTGTCCTCGGTGGCCGACGCGCCGCTGCAGGTGGTCTGTGCCGGCCGCACCGATGCGGGCGTGCACGGCCAGTGCCAGGTCGTGCATTTCGATACCGACGTGGCTCGCGATCCGCGCGCCTGGATGCTGGGCACCACCACGCGCCTGCCGCGTTCGATCGCGGTGCGCTGGTGCGTGCCGGTGGCCGATGATTTCCACGCCCGCTTCTCGGCGCGTGCGCGCCGCTACCGCTACCGCCTGCTCAACCGCGAGGTGCGCCCGGCGCTGGACCGGCAGACCCTGAGCTGGGAACGGCGGGCGCTGGACGAGACCCTCATGCATGCCGCCGGCCAGGCCCTGCTCGGCGAGAACGACTTCAGTGCGTTCCGCTCGGTGCAGTGCCAGGCCCTGCATGCGCGGCGTGAACTGCAGTCCCTGCAGGTCAGCCGCCAGGGCGAGGTGATCGAGGTGGCGGTGCGTGGCAATGCATTCCTTCATCACATGGTCCGCAATATCGTCGGTTCGCTGATCATGGTCGGCAGCGGCGAGAAACCGGTGGAGTGGATCGCCGAGCTGCTGGCCGGCCGTGATCGCACCGTTGCCGGCCCTACCGCACCGCCGCAGGGGCTGGTGTTCCTGGGGCCGCTGTACCCCGACAACTGGCAACTGCCTGCCGAGGTCACCTTATGAGCCG
Source organism: Pseudomonadota bacterium (assembly GCA_023423675.1). Lineage (GTDB taxonomy): Bacteria > Pseudomonadota > Gammaproteobacteria > Xanthomonadales > Xanthomonadaceae > Stenotrophomonas. The sequence continues at coordinate 2,307 of JAFAFD010000013.1, forward strand.
CTCCTACTACCGTACCCGCATCAAGTTCTGTGGCATGACCCGCGCCGGCGATGTGCGCCTGGCCGGCGAACTGGGCGTGGACGCGGTGGGTTTCATCTTTGCCCGTGAAAGCAGCCGCCGGGTGGCCCCGGCCGAAGCCCGGGCGATGCGCCAGGCCATCGCACCGATGGTCGACGTGGTGGCGCTGTTCCGCAACAACAGCAAGGAAGAGGTGCGTGAAGTGCTGCGCACCGTGCGTCCGACCCTGCTGCAGTTCCATGGCGAGGAAGACGAGAGCTTCTGCCGCAGCTTCAACATGCCCTACCTGAAAGCCATCGCCATGGGCGGCCGCGAGGACGTCAACGCACGCACGCTGCAGCTGCGTTACCCGAGCGCGGCCGGCTTCCTGTTCGACAGCCACGCCCCGGGCGGCGGTGGCGGCACCGGCGTGGCCTTCGACTGGGCGCGCATTCCCACCGGCCTGCACCGCCCGTTCCTGCTGGCCGGCGGGCTCAACCCGGAAAACGTCAAGGACGCCATCCTCGCCACCCTGCCGTGGGGCGTGGATGTATCCAGCGGCATCGAGGTCGAGCCAGGCATCAAGGACGGCTACAAGATGCGCACGTTCGTCGAGGAAGTGCGCAGCGCCGACTGCACCGTGCTGGAGTAATCCCGGCGCGGGCCCCGCGCGTGACCGCCTGCGGGCGGCACGCGCCTTCACATTTGTCCCTGCACACCCTCTTCACATAGGATGAAGGGGAAGCCATGGCCATGAGGGCCGTGGTGGGATCGACGGAACCGCCCCCCGGCGGATTCCGAACGGGGCGTCACGCGCCCACAGCCCGGGAAGGCAAAGCGATGCAGGAATTCCTCACCGTCGTGTTCGGTTACCCGACCCTGCCGTACAGCGTCCTGCTCGCGGTCTCGCTGGTCTATTGGGGACTTGCCGCTTTTGGCCTGGTCGATGATGGCTTCGGCGATCTCGGCGCCGATGGTGCGCTGGACGACGGCACCGACCTCAGTGGCCTGTCGGCCCTGTTGCAGCGGTTCGGGCTGGGCGGCGTGCCGGTCATGGTCGTGGTCACCCTGCTGGGGTTCTTCGGCTGGGCGTTGACCTATTTCATCCATCTTTTCATCCTGCTGCCGCTGCCGGACGTGCTGCGCTGGGGCTTCGGCACGCTGGTGGCCGTGCTCGCGCCGCTGCCGGCCGTGCCGATCACGGCACTGCTGCTGCGCCCCATCCGCAGTTTCCTGCAGCGCCTGCAGCCGGTTGCGCAGGCCTCCCTGCTGGGCCGGGTCGGCGTGGTCGCCTCGCCGCGGGTGGACGCCCGCAGCGGCCATGCCAATGTCGATGATGGCGGCGCCGGGCTGATCCTGCAGGTGCGCAGCGACATCGAACTGCAGCGTGGCGAGCGCATCGTGCTGGTCGAGCACGTGGCCGAACAGCACTACTACCGGGTGGTCCGCGCCGACGCGGTCGCCCTCGATTTCCAGGACAACCTGCTTCCGGGCAACAAGGAGAATCACTGATGAGTTTCGCTGGCGCGGCCCCCTTCCTGATCGGGATCATCGTCGTCGTAGGCCTGCTGCTGGGCCTGGCCGGACTGTTCAAGGCGTTCTACCGCAAGGTCGACCAGGGCGTGGCCCTGATCGTCAACGACATGAGTGCCACGCCCAAGGTGCACTTCACCGGTGCGCTGATCATCCCGGTGCTGTACCGCGCCGAGCTGATGCGCATCAGCCTGATCACCCTGCAGATCGACCGCCGCGGCAAGGAAGGCCTGATCTGCCGCGATAATATGCGCGCCGACATTGCCGTGGCCTTCTACCTGCGGGTGAACGAAACCCAGGCCGACGTGCTGCGCGTGGCCAAGGCCATCGGTGCCGACCGTGCGTCGGACAAGCACGCCGTCGATGAGCTGTTTAACGCCAAGTTCTCCGAGGCGCTGAAGACGGTCGGCAAGAAGTTCGACTTCACCGAGCTGTTCGAGAAGCGCCAGGAATTCCGCGACGAGATCATCGCGGTCATCGGCAACGATCTGAACGGCTATGTGCTCGAAGACGTGGCCATCGATTACCTGGAGCAGACCCCGAAGTCGCTGCTGGACCAGTTCAACATCCTCGACGCGCAGGGCATCCGCAAGATCACCGAGCTGACCGCCGCGCAGAACGTGGTGACCAACGAGCTGGAGCAGAACGAGAAGCTCGCCATCACCAAGAAGAACGTGGAAGCGCGCGAAGCCCTGCTGGCCCTGGAACGCCAGCAGGCCGAGGCCGAGGCGCGGCAGAAGCGCGAGATCGAGACCATCCGCGCACGCGAGGAAGCCGAGACCGCCAAGGTGCAGGAAGAGCAGCGCCAGCTGTCCGAGAACGCGCGCATCGAAGCACAGCAGCTGATCGAGATCCGCGACCAGAACCGCCTGCGCGAAGTGGAAGTGGCCGAACAGAACCGCCAGCGTGCGGTGGCCATCGAAGCCGAGCGCGTGGAGCGTGCGCGCCAGCTGGAGCAGGTCACAACGGACCGCGAAGTGCAGCTGCAGGGCGTGGAGCGTGACAAGGTGGTCGAGCAGGGCAAGATGGACGTGGCCAACATCACCCGCGAACGCATCTCCATCGACAAGACCGTGGCCCAGGAAGAAGAGCGCATCAAGGAAGTGCGCGAGGTCTCCGAGGCCGACCGCCAGAAGCAGGTGCTGATCCTAGAAGCCGAAGCGAAGGCGCAGGAATCGCTGGTGCGCGAAGTGAAGGAAGCGCAGGCCCGCGAAACCGCCTCCAAGCACCGTGCCGTGGAACTGACCACCCTGGCCCAGGCCGAGCACGAAGCGGCCGGCAAGCAGGCCGAGGCCAAGCGCCTGCTGGCCGACGCGTTCCGTGCCGAACAGGCCGCGCCGGGCCTGGCCGAAGCGCAGGTGCGTGAAGCCTCCGCGCTGGCCATCGAGAAGGTCGGCATCGCCGAAGCCCGCGTGATCGAAGCCAAGGCCGAAGCCAACCTGAAGCAGGGCAGCAACGAGGCCCGCGTGCTGGCCGAGACCCTGCAGGCCCAGGCCCAGGGCGAGGAGAAGATGGGCCTGGCCCGTGCCACCGCCACCGAATCGCTGGGCAACGCCGAAGCCGGCGTTGTGCAGAAGAAGCTGCTGGCCGAAGCCGAGGGCCTGGTGCGCAAGTTCGAAGCCATTGCGTCGCTGAGCGACCAGGCGCGTGGCCACGAAGAGTTCCGCATGATGCTGGACAACAGCCTGAAGCAGGCGCTGGCCTCCATCGAAGCAGGCAAGGAAGTCTCGCGCGAGAACGCCAACGTCATCGCCAGCGCACTGCGCAACGCCGACATCGACCTGGTCGGTGGCGACGGTGGCATGTTCGAGAACCTGGTCAAGGCGGTGTCGCTGGGCAAGTCGATCGAAGGCTTCGCCGGCAAGAGCCCGATCGTGCAGGAGCTGATGCAGCGCTACCTGGGCGTGGCCGTGGCCGAACCGGCACCGCGGCAGATCGCCGGGGACGCCGAGGTGGCACCGACCGTGTCGGCCGCCGTGGTCGACAGCGCCCGTTGATGCACCGGGCGATGGCTGCTGCGGCCATCGCCCGCCCGCGCCGGCCGCGACCACGGCCGGCCGTCCGTGAGCCGGAAGCCTGCTGATGTCTGAAACCCATCCGTCCGCCGAAACCCCCACGCCGGAGGCCGGCGGCAACACCGTCGACCAGGCCGTCGCCCAGGGCGGTGCCTACGAGGTCCTGCGCCGCCGCCTCAGCGAGCAGGGCCAGCGCCTGCAGGCCCTGGCCGAGACCCTCAACCGCCAGCGCCTGGCCGAATTCGGCGACAGCCGCCTGGAGGTGATCGGCCGCTTCCGCATCCGCAGCGAGAACAACTGCGTTGGCCGGGATATCGTCCAGGTCGGGCCCGACCGCCTGCTGTTCGGCTACAACGTCTACATCGGGCTGAAGACCCACACCCGCATCGAGGATGTGTTCGGCCTGTACCGGCTGGTGCAGGGCAAGGATGGCTACGACGTGGCTTCGCTGGAGCTGAAGGGCAGCTTCCTCGACCAGCCCGGTTTCGTGCACGACTTCAACGAGCTGTATTCCTACTACAAGCACGCGCGCCTGCTGCAGCTGATCGTGGTCGGCGACAAGCTGCTGGCCTCGTTCCAGATCGGCGAGCGCAGCAGCGACGTGCGCGTGTTCCGCTGGGCGCTGTCGCGCGAAGGCGAGCTGACCTATCTCGATGCGCGCGGCGAACGCGATATCGCGCTGCCGCCGCCGTTCGATTTCGAATGGACCAAGGCTACCCGCGACCTCGCGGTCAACGGCCGCCATTCGCACCTGAACATCCTCGACACCCTGTTCGTGGAGACCACCGGTGGCGACCTGACCATCAAGGTCGAGAACAACACCGAGACCGGGCAGGGCATCTACAGCGAACCGGTGGAGGACAGCACGCAGTCGCTGGACGACGCCCAGTTCGAGTTCGCCCGTGTCGGCTCGCTGCTGCTGCTGAAGGTGCTGCCGTACCGCGAGACCGTCTGGCGCGGGCTGATCTACAACACGGTCACCGGCGACATCGTGCGCAACGACGCCATCGTCCAGGCCTGTGTGCAGCTGCCCGAAGACCACGGCGTGATCTTCCCCGGCGGCTATTACCTGCAGGGCGGCGAGCACAAGGCCTTCGATGCCTCGATGGCCGGCATGCAGTTCAAGCGCAGCATCCGTTCGCCCAATGGCGAGGACGTGCTGTACATCTTCTATGAGCGCGAAGGCGGGCGCTCGGCGCTGTTCGTCTACAACACCATCCAGCGCGTGCTGCAGAACCCCGTGTTCGGCCACGGCTATGCGTTCATGCAGGATGGGCGCATGGTGCTGTTCCATGCCGAGGGCACCGAGCCCACGCGCATCCACCCGATGCAGGTCTGGCAGACGCCGTTCAGCAGCGACGAGTTCGCCGCCAGCTGTCCGCCCGGCAACACCTTCATGGGCCGCATCGGCAATGCCGAGCTGGTGCGCGGCATCTCCAACCTGTTCAACCTGGCCCGCGAGATCGACGGCCAGGATGTCTCGGTGCAGCGTTACCAGCGCCTGGTGGCCGACACCCGCCGCCTGTTCGACGCCCACCACTGGCTAGGCGACGAGGCCTGCGACGGCGCCGAGGCGCTGCTGCGGCAGATCAGCGCCACCGGCGAATCGGTGCTGGACGAATACGAGAAGGTCCAGTCCATCCGCGAGCAGTCGGCGCAGGCGATGGTCGAGGCGGAGGCCAGCTTCAAGGGTCTGCTGGGCCGGCTGCAGCCGCAGAACTGGAACGAGGTACAGGCCTTTGTCGAGGCACTGAACGAGATCACCGCGCTGCGCGGGCGCCTGCTGACCATCCGCGAGCTGCGTTACATCGACACCGCGCGCATCGAAGCGATGGCCGCCGAACTGGTACAGGCGCAGGACCGGGTCGGCGCCGCCACCGGCGAATTCCTTGCCGGCGATGCCGCGCTGGCGCCGCTGGGCAGCCGCCTGCAGGTGCTGGACGAAGCCGCCCAGCAGGCAGCCAGTGCGCGCCAGCTGGACGAGCAGCTGGACGGCATGCGCGGCATGGCCAGCGATCTGGACATGCTGTCCGAACTGATGGCCGGGCTGAAGGTGGACGATGCTACCGCGCGTACCCGCGTGGTCGAATCGATTTCCGCGCTGTACGGGCGCCTGAACCAGGCGCGCACGCGCGCCGAGCAGCGACGCCGCACCCTCGGTTCGGCCGAGGCCGTGGCCCAGTTCGCCGCGCAGTTCGCCCTGTTCTCGCAGTCCATCACCAGTGCGCTGGCGATGGCCAGCGACCCGGAAAAGGCCGACGAGCAGCTGTCGCGCCTGCTGGTGCAGCTGGAAGAACTGGAAAGCCAGTTCGGCGAGCACGAGCAGTTCCTCGGCGACATCCTCAGCAAGCGCGAGGAACTGGTCGAGGCCTTCGAGACGCACAAGCAGGCGCTGCTGGATGACCGCCAGCGCAAGGCGCGTTCGGTGCTCGACGCGGCCAACCGCATCCTCGACGGCCTGGCCAAGCGCACCGAGCGCTTCGCCACGGCCGATGAACTCAATGCGTTCTTCGCCGGCGATCCGCTGATCCTCAAGCTGCGCGAACTGGCCGAGCGCCTGCGTGCGCTGCGCGACAACGTCAAGGCCGATGACATCGAGGCGCGCCTGAAGGGCGTGCGCGACCAGGCGGTGCGCCAGCTGCGCGACCGCAGTGACCTGTACGAGGCCGGTGGCAACGTGGTCCGGCTCGGTCCGCGCCACCGTTTCAGCGTCAACACGCAGGCGCTGGACCTGACCCTGCTGCCACGTGGCGACACGCTGGCCATCCACCTCACCGGCACCGATTTCCTGGAAACCCTGCACGATCCGGAACTGGATGCGCTGAAGCCGTTCTGGCCGGTGACCCTGGATTCGGAATCCGATGCGATCTACCGCGGCGAATACCTCGCCGGCAGCCTGCTGCTGGCCGCGCAGGCCGGCCGCGACGGCCTGGACCTGGCCCAGCTGCAGCACGACGTCGCCAGCCCCGAGGCGCTGGACCAGTGCGTGCGCACGTTTGCCGCACCGCGATACCGCGAAGGTTACGAGCGTGGCATCCACGACCATGACGCCGCGCTGATCCTGCGCGCGCTGCTGCCGCTGCAGCAGTCGGCAGGCGCGCTGCGACACGCACCTCGCGTGCGCGCACTGGCCCTGCTGTTCTGGGCGGCGCAGCAGCGCGAGGACGCGGTGAAGCAGTGGCCCAGTCGCCAGGCCGGTGCGGAGACCATCGCCCGTCTGTTCGGCTCCGACGAAGGACGCAGCGCCCTGCGCACGGAAATGGCGGCAGCCATCGCCACGTTCGCGCAGGCCGAAGCCTTGCCGTTCGACGATGAAGCCGCCGAGGCGGCGGCCGCCTACCTGGGCGAGGAACTGATCAACGGCGAGCCGGTGTTCAGCACCAGCCGGCACGCGCAGGCGCTGCTGGATGCGCTGGCCCAGCAGCTGGAACAGGCCGGGCAGCGCGAGGCGCTGGAGCGTGCGCTGCAGCGTGCACAGGAGCCGCTGGCCGCGCGCTGGGCGCTGGCCGGGCAATGGCTGCGCGCGCTGGCCGGTCTGCCTGCCCAGGCCGCACATGCCGGCTATGCCGACGAGGCCGCGGCACTGCTGCTGGTGCAGCGCCAGCTGCGCACGCGCGGCAGCGACGCACCGCTGCGGGTCGACGTGGCGGGCCTGCTGGGCGAACACCCGCGCATCCACGGCGGCACGCTGTCGCTGTCACTGGATGATTTCCTGGCACGCCTGCAGCACCACCTGAAGCGATTCGTGCCCGATTTCCACGCTTACCAGGCGGTACGCCAGGGCATCATCAACCGCGAACGGCAGACCCTGCGCCTGTCCGAATTCAAGGCGCGACCGCTGTCCTCGTTCGTGCGCAACAAGCTCATCAACGATGTCTACCTGGGCGTGATCGGCGACAACCTGGCCAAACAGATGGGCACGGTGGGCGAGAACAAGCGCAGCGACCTGATGGGCCTGCTGATGATGATCTCGCCGCCGGGCTACGGTAAGACCACGCTGATGGAATACGTGGCGCACCGGCTCGGCCTGGTCTTCATGAAGATCAACGGCCCGGCGCTGGGCCACGAGGTGCGCTCGCTGGACCCGGAACATGCGCCCGACGCGACCTCGCGGCAGGAGCTGGAAAAGCTCAACCTGGCCCTTGAGATGGGCAACAACACCATGCTGTATGTCGATGACATCCAGCACACCCATCCCGAGTTCCTGCAGAAATTCATCTCGCTGTGCGATGGCACCCGCCGCATCGAAGGCGTGTGGCGTGGCCGCACGCGCACCTACGACATGCGTGGCAAGAAGTTCTGCGTGGTCATGGCCGGCAACCCGTACACCGAGTCGGGCGAGGTGTTCAAGATTCCGGACATGCTGGCCAACCGTGCCGACATCTACAACCTCGGCGATGTGCTGGGCGGCATGGAAGCGGCGTTCACCCTCAGCTACATCGAGAACAGCCTGACTTCCAATCCGGTGCTGGCACCGCTGGCCACCCGTGACATGGCCGACCTGTACCTGCTGGTCGACCGCGCGATGGGCAAGGACGTGTCGACCAACGGGCTCAGCCATGCCTACAGCGGCGCGGAGGTCAACGAAATCACCGCCACCCTGCAGCGCATGCTGCGCGTGCGCGACGTGGTCTACCGGGTCAACCAGCAGTACATCGCCAGCGCCGCGCAGGATGACCGCTACCGCACCGAGCCGCCGTTCCGCCTGCAGGGCAGCTACCGCAACATGAACAAGCTGGCCGAGAAGATCTCGCCGGTGATGAACGAGGACGAGCTGCAGCAGCTGATCTCCGACCACTACCTGGGCGAGGCTCAGCTGCTGACCACCGGTGCCGAAGAGAACCTGCTGAAGCTGGGCGAGCTGCGTGGCGTGCTGGATGAGGCGCAGG
>JAFAFD010000157.1 GCA_023423675.1 Pseudomonadota bacterium
CTCTGCATCAGAACGACCAGTGGAAAGTGATCGAGCCGCTGCGGCCATCACCGTAACCGCCGTAAGCACCGATCTGCGCGTAGTACTTCTTGTCCAGCAGGTTGTTGAGGTTGACCTGCACGCTGAACTGCGGCGCCAGCCGGTAGCGCGCGAACGCACTGACCAGCGCGTAGCTGTCCTGTTCGACGCGGCCTACGCCAGCAATGGCGTAGTAGATTCCGTTCTGCCAGTTCACGCCGCCACCGACCGTCAGGTCCTGCAGGGTCTGCGGGGTGTAGCTGGTGAAGGCCTTGATCGCGGTCTGCGGCAGGCGCGTGTTGATGTCGGTGCCGTTGATGTCCTTGGCCACATAGCGCGAAGCGCCGAAGCTGGCATTCCAGCCGGGCTTCAGTTCGCCGTTGAGCTCGAACTCGAAACCACGGCTGACCGTGCCGCGCGCGGCGATGTAGGCGGTTTCGCTTTCGTTGCCTACGACCTTCTCATCAGTCGCCTGGCCAACGTTGTCCTGCTCGATGCGGAACACCGACAGCGACGCGTTCAGGCGATCATCGAACCAGGCGCCCTTGACGCCCATTTCGTAGCTCTTGCCGTCCACCGGGTCCAGATAGCTGCCCGTCTGCGTACGCAGGGTCTGCGGCTGGAAAATTTCGGTGTAGCTGGCATAGGTCGACCACACCGGATCGATCTCGTAGACCAGGCCGGCGTAGGGCGTGGTGACCTTGTGGTTGCGGTCGAAGCCCTCGTCTTCGCTCTTCCAGTCGGTATAGCGCGCGCCGATGATCAGCTTCAGCGGGTCGGCCAGGTTCAGGCGCGTGGCGGCATAGCCGGCCTTCTGGGTGATGGTGCCCTGGCTCTGCAGCGGCAGCACCTCCAGCCAGTTCGGCTCGGGGAAGCCGGCCAGGTCGGCAGGGTAGCTCGGCAGATCGGCCCAGCCCATCTGGAAATCGCCGTAGTTGGCGTATTCGCGCCGGTTGTAGCTCAGGCCGGCCATGAACTGGTGCTCACGACCAAACAGCTGGAACGGGCCATCGATGTAGCCGTCCACACCGGTGACCTTGCGGTGGGTGTTGTACAGGCCGGCCATCGGCGTGACGCCTGCGCCGGTGTTCTTGTCCAGTGCGGTGTAGGACGGATAGAACAGCTTGTCGTTGGCGTCGGTCTTGTCGTGGGTCGCACCGATCTTGAACTTCCAGCCGTTGCTGAAGGCGTGCTGCAGGGTGGCGAACGCGCGCTTGCTGGTGGTGTCCCAGTAGGTCCATTCCGGGTTGGCAAGGAACGAGGTGGAATAGCTGGTCTGGGTGCCGTCCGAGTACATCATCGGGAAGCCGCCCCAGGTCGCACCGTTGGCGCGCTTCTGCTGGTAGTCGTAGCCCACGCTGAGCTGGGTATCGGGGGTCAGGTCGGCATCGATGACCGCATAGCCCAGCGTCTTGTGCTGGTCGTAGTTGTCCATCTGCGCTTCGGTGTCCAGATAGCTGCCGATGACACGGCCGCGCACGCTGCCACTCTTGTTGAGTGCACTGCTGACATCCACGGTGGTGCGGGTGCGGCCCCAGCTGCCTACGTTGACGGCGACGCTGCCGGTCAATTCGGCACTGTCGGCGTGCTTGCGGATCAGGTTGACCGACGCGGACGGGTTGCCTGCACCGCTGAGCAGGCCGGTGGCGCCGCGGACGATCTCGACGCGGTCATACAGGGCCAGGTCCAGTCCGGAGTCACCGTAGCTCCAGTTCTGCACCATCTGCGTCGGCAGGCCGTCGAACTGGTAGCTGTCGATGTAGAAGCCGCGCGCGTAGAACTCGGTGCGCTCGGTATCGCTCTGGGTGCTGGTCACGCCGGTGGTGTTGCCCAGCACGTCGATGATGTCGTCGAGGTTCTGGTCCTCGATGCGCTGGTGGCTGATGATGCTGACCGACTGCGGGATCTCACGTGGGGCCAGGTCGAAGCGGGTACCGGCGGAGGTCTTGCGCACCGAATAGCCTTCGGCGCGCTCACCCTTCACCACGACTTTGTCGAGGGTGGTCGGGTCGGCGGCGGTTTCGGCGAAGGCGACCGGCGCGGCGGCCAGGCACAGGGCGGAGAGCACCGCCGCGGACAGGCGATGCGGCAGGAGAGCAGGGGTCGAGCGGATCATGTGGGTTCCTGGACGGGCACGTGCGTGCGTCCGACCGGCTTCCCGGATGGTCTGGCGCCGCGGCTGGTGGGGGTCTCACGCCGCTGGCGGGGCCCTGCGCTGCAGGACGGTGGCTGGGCAATGCGAGGAGGGCGAACCGTCCTGGCTGCCCGGAAAACGCAAATATGGTAATGCGAATTGTTTCTATTTACAAATGACGCCGGGGCGTGAATGGCGCCGGGGCGTGCCAGTCCCTTCGCCGCGTCAGTCGTCCAGCGGGATGCGCTCGGCCTGGATCTTCATGTGCGGCAACTGGCCCTCGATGCCATCGGCGTACTCGACGGTGACCATCACGTCTTCATCGATCATGGGCGCGCCGTACACCTCCACCTTGCCGGTGATGTACACCGGGGTGCTGCGCAGACGCCCGGCATGGATGGCCGTTGGGTCCAGGCAGGCCAGCGTGTGGCGAATATTGGCCGAGGCGAATTCGGTTGAGGTGTTGGGGATCAGCCAGTGGCAGAACTGCTTGCCTGCGTCGCTGCCATCATCCTCGCAGCGCTTGCTCCAGCGGCTCCAGTCGGTCACCAGTTCAATCGATCGCGGGGCATCGACCTGTGCGGTGTTGGCGTAGGCCGCCAGTTGCCTGCACCACGGGTCGCGCTGTGCCTGCAGGGTGCTGCAGCCGGTGGCCAGAATCACGGTAGCGATCAACAGCGGGGTGGCGCGAAGCTGGGCCATCGGCGTGCTCTCCCTGTCACTGTGGCTGATGATGCGGCTGGCCTGTCATGGAGTCGAGCCGCAGCGCCACGCGATCAACGCAGCAGCGGCAACGGGTCGCGGGCGCCGTCCTTGCCGTAGATGCCCCAGTGCAGGTGCGGCGGCGTGCCCTTGGCATTGCCGCTGTCGCCGACATGACCCAGCAGCTGCCCGGCCTGGACCACCTGGCCTCGCGCCAGGCCCTCGGCCCAGTCTTCCAGGTGCGCGTAGTAGTAGCGCTCGCGGCCGGGGCCGATCACCCATACCTGGCGCCCGCCGAGCCCGCGTTCGCTCACATCGGCAATGACGCCTGCGGTAACGCTGCGCACCGGCGTGCCGCGTTTGCCGAAGATGTCGATACCGGCATGCGTGCGGTCACTGCCGCGCGGGGCACCGAAGGTGTCGGCGATCTGCCGCGGGCGCACGCCGTCCACGGGCACGGGCAGCTCGGTGGCCGGTGGCATGCGTCCCAGCGCCCACAGCATCTTCGGTGCCGCCGCCCACGGGCTGTTCCACAGGGACAGCGCGGCGATGCCGGCGGCCAGCAGCAATGCGCCGGACAGCAGCCAGCGGCGCAGGCGTCGGGCAGGGGAGGGCGGCGAGGTCATGGCTTCCAGGTAGAGTCGAGCTTGCTCGACTTTCCGCAATGTAGAGTCGAGCCATGCTCGACTGGCCGCAATGTAGAGTCGAGCCATGCTCGACTGCATTGTAAAGCAGTCGGGGCTCTGGGTGGTTTTCA
>JAFAFD010000211.1 GCA_023423675.1 Pseudomonadota bacterium
GATGCGCGCATGGGGCGAAAGGCCCTTCTGCACCTGGCTGGCATGGGGACGACGGGCGGGGCTGTTCACTGCGGACTCCGGAAGCGGTTCATGGGGCGGGCAACCTCCCATCATACAAGTTCAGCCACGCGCAGCCCTTCCCGTCCTGCGCGCATAGGCGACAGGCACTGAACGCGCGCTGCACGAGGAATACCACCTTCAGCAGAATCTCCCGGCAGCGCTGATTCAGTCGACCGCATTTAGGTGAAACGCGACAGTCATTTTAAATTCAATAGTTAAGGATAAGTGAATCTATTATTAAGCCAACCTGAAGACGAACCTCCAGACTCGGCAAATAAATACCCATCTCATTGATTTTGCTTATGAATTATCCGACATACGCAAAGATTCCTTACAACGTCGTGCCATTAACGTTAATGCCGTGTTACGTTCGGCCCCACAGCTTGGAAACTGAAGGCTGATTGAATGCCCCGGCAACGGGGGCTGCCTGCACTTACTTGATGGATGGGATATCGCAATGACTCGTCGTCGCACCAATGTCGTCCGCCACCCGCTCTCGCTCGCGCTGCTCGGCAGCCTGCTCGCCACCGCCCTTCCCGCCCTCGCCCAGGACAGCAAGGAGACCACCGACCTCGGTCGCGTGACCGTCACCGGTTCGCTCATCCCGCAGACCCAGGTGGAAAACCACACCCCGGTGCTGACCGTCACCGCCGAGGACATCCAGACGCGCGGCTTCACCAGCATCGCCGAAGTCCTGCAGCAGTCCTCGCTGACCACCGGCGGCCTGCAGGGCGGCCAGTCCTCCGCGGCCTTCACCCAGGGTGCCGAAGCGGCCGGCATGTTCGGCCTGGATCCGGGTTACACCAAGTACCTGATCAACGGCCGCCCGATGCTGCAGTACCCGGCGCTGTACAACGGCAGCGACGCCTTCAACAACATCAGCGGCATCCCGATCGACATCGTCGAACGTATCGAGATCCTGCCGGGCGGCCAGTCGTCGCTGTACGGCTCCGATGCCATCGCCGGCGTGGTCAACATCATCCTGAAAAAGCGCATGGATGGCGGCACGATCAACGTGCGCGGCGGCGCCTACACCGAGGGCGGCGGCAACAACGTCCGCGTCAGCGTGGCCAAGGGCTTCAACAGCGCCGATGACCGCTTCAACGCGCTGTTCAACGTGCAGTACGAAAAATCCAGTCCGATCTGGGGCTACCAGCGCGACCTGACCAAGGTGAACAACCCCGGCGGTTACAGCGCGCAGGTGCCGTCCAACGACTTCCTCGTCTACCTGCCCGACGAAAACAACGCATTCGTCATGATGGACCCGACCCGCTGCGCCAGCGTGGCCGGGCAGTTCGGCGGCACCACCGAACTCGGCGTGCGTGCCGCTGGTGAGTCCTGCGGTTCCAAGTACAGCGCTGGCTACCGCACCATCAAGAACGCCAAGGAAAGCAGCCAGTTCTATTCCTCGCTCAACTTCCAGGTGAACGAGAACTTCGAACTGTTCGCCGAGGCGCTCTACAGCCTCGAAGAGATCAACTACGTCACCGGTTCCGGCTACACGTTCTGGAGCACCGGGCCGGGCTTCGGTTACATCTATGACCAGGACACCGACCAGTACATGAGCCTGCAGCGCGCGTTCGCGCCAGAGGACATTGGCGGCCAGGGCTACCGTGACATCCAGGAAACCAACCGCAACAAGGCCTACCAGATCACCCTGGGCGGCCGCGGCACCTTCGGCACCAACTGGGATTACAGCGCCAGCTTCAGCCGCGGCGAATACAAGCTGACCGAGCGCGGCTTCGCACGCTGGGCCGAGCCGATCGACAGCTGGTTCGAACAGAACGTGTTCGGCCCGGTGCTTGGCCAGACCGATGATGGCTACAACATCTATAGCCCGAACTGGGGCGCGTTCTACTCGCAGCTGCCGGCAGGCGCATTCCAGAGCTTCACCGGCTACACCTACAACCAGAGCCGCACCTGGCAGAACCTGGGCCGCGTGCAGCTGACCAACAGCGGTCTGTTCTCCCTGCCCGGTGGCGACGCCGGCCTGGGCATCGTCGTCGAAGGCGGCAGCGAAGGCTGGGACTACAGCCCGGATGCGCGCCTGCTCAATGGTGATGTCTGGGGCACCACTTCGGTGGCCGGCGCCGGCCATCGCAGCAACTACGCGGTGACCGGCGAACTGCGCCTGCCGCTGCTCGACTCGCTCACCGTCACCGGTTCGGGCCGCTATGACGCCTTCAAGATCGCCGACAACACGGTCGACAAGTCGACGTACAGCATCGGCGTCGAGTTCCGTCCGATTGAAAGCCTGCTGTTCCGCGGCAAGTACGGCACCGCGTTCCGTGCGCCGTCGCTGCCCGATGCATTCCAGGGCGAAAGCGGCTTCTACACCGCCGCCACCGACTACTACCGCTGCGCCCAGCTCGGCTTCGAGCCGGCCGACACCGTCGGCTGCCCGTATGCAGGCCAGTCGACCTTCGGTGTGCAGTCGGGCAACCCGGAGCTGGAACCGATCACCGCCGATGTGTGGAACGCCGGCGTGGTCTGGGCACCGATGGCCAACCTGTCGCTGTCGGTGGATTACTACCGCTGGAAGATCGAGAACGAGGTCGACACCCTCAGCTCCGACCAGCTGCTGCGTGCCGAGTACTACTGCCGCAACAACCTGGACAACAACACCAACGCCACCTGCCAGAACGTGGCCGACTGGGTCACCCGCGATGCATCGGGCAACCTCGACCAGATCTACACGCCCAAGCTCAACGTGGCACGGCAGAACCTCAATGCGCTGACCGCCAGCTTCAAGTACGTGCAGGACATTGGTCGCTTCGGTTCGCTGCAGTTCGCCAGCAACTACACCAACATCCTCAAGCGCGAAGTGCAGCCGCAGACCGGCGATGACTACCTGGACCTGCTGCGCGATCCGTATGCGATGTGGAACTACCAGGCATTCGCCAAGGTGCGTGCCGATGGTTCGGTCGGCTGGGCGAAGAACCAGTGGACCACCACCCTGTACTACAACTACATCGGCCGCACCCCCAACTACATGGCGTACCTGGGCGAAGGCTACGACTACGTCCACTCCTCCGGCTACAAGGCCGGCAAGTGGGGCTCGTACACCACCTACAACCTGAGCGTGAGCTACCGCGCGATGGACAACCTGACCCTGTCGCTGATGGTCAACAACGTGTTCAACAAGCTGCCTGACAACCAGCGCTTCAGCTACGCCGGCACCAGCGGCCAGCCGTACAACAACTACCTGTACAGCGCCTACGGGCGTGCGATCTACGTG
>JAFAFD010000284.1 GCA_023423675.1 Pseudomonadota bacterium
GCCCACGCCAACCTGGTGGTGCACCGCGACCTGAAGCCTTCCAACATCCTGGTCCGCGCCGACGGCACGGTGAAACTGCTGGATTTCGGCATCGCCGCGCTGCTCGACCACGACGCCGCCGATGCCACCCACCCGCCCACCGAAGTACGTGCGTTCACCCTGCACTACGCCGCGCCGGAACAGGTACGCGGCGAGGCGGTCACCACCCTCACCGATGTCTATTCGCTGGGCGTGGTGCTGTTTGAAGTGGTGACCGGGCACAAGCCCTACCGCCTGCGCCGGCACAGCGATGCCGAATGGGAGCGCTCGATCCTCGACGTGCAGGTGCCGCGTGCATCGTCACTGCTGCTGCGGCTGGCCGACCAGCCCGGCGCCGCGCGGCGCGCGCTGCAGCGTCAGGCCCGGCAGCTGCGCGGTGACCTCGACGTGCTGCTGGAAAAGGCCCTGCAGAAAGATCCCGCGCAGCGCTACGCCTCGGCCGAGGCGCTGGCCGGCGACCTGCAGAGCTACCTGCAGGGCCGGCCGATCCAGGCCCGGCCGCCCGGCGTGGGCTACCGCGTGAACAAATACATCGGCCGCCACCGCTGGGGCGTGGCGCTGGCCTCGGTGGCGGTGCTGGCCCTGCTCGGCACCACCTCCATCGCGCTGTGGCAGGCGCGCCAGGCGCAGGTGGAAATGGCCCGCGCGCAGGCCATGCAGGATTTCACCGTCAGCCTGTTCGACAAGGCGGCCAGTGAGCGCCACGGCCATTTCGACGTGCCGCAGCTGCTGGCCACCGGGCAGCAGCGTGGCGAGGCCGAACTGGCCGACCAGCCACTGGCGCTGGCCGAGCTGGAAGGCGTGATCGGCCGCCTGCGGATCGGTCTGGGCGATTACCAGCTGGCCCTGCAGACCCTGGACCAGCAGCGCCGGCTGCTGCAGCAGGTGGATGAAGTACCACCGGCCCTGCAGCTGGAAGCGGTGACCCAGCGTGGTCGCGCGCTGCGCATGCTGGGCCGTGACCGCGGTTGCCTGGCGCACCTGCAGCCGCTGCAGCCGTTGGCGGCCCGCGAGGCCGATGCATTGCCGGCGACGGTGGCCGAGTTCCACAGCCAGCTGGGCCGCTGCCAGGCGCAGCTGGGCAACGCGGACGCCGCGCGTGCCTCGTTCGAACAAGCGCTCGCCCTGCGCCACCAGGGCATCGGCCAGCGCTTTGGCCGCGCCGAGTCGCTGGCCGACCTCGCCGGGCTGGATGCCGGCGCCGGGCACCTGGCTGCCGCGCTGGCCGGTTACCAGCAGGCACTGGCGCTGCTGGACCAGCCGGCCGATGGCCGCAGCCCGCAGGTGATCGGCCTGCACCGCCAGCTGGGCGAGGTGCTGGCACGGCAGGGCCAGACCGAGGCGGCCGCCACCGAACTGGAACTGGCCTGGCAGGCGGCACAGGATGCCTGGGGCCCGCGCCATCCCGAGGCGCTGGTGGTGCGCCGCGCGCGCGCGATGCTGGCCCTGCAGCGCGGGCAGGGCGAGCACGCCGGACAGGAACTGCAGCAGGTACAGGCACAGCTGCTGGCCGCGCTGGGTCCGGCCCACCGCGAGGTAGGCCAGGGTGAGTTCGCGCTGGGGCAGTGGGCCAGCGATCACGGCGATGCCGCGCTGGCGGCCAGGCACTACGCGCGGGCGGTGGCGATCTGGCGCCAGCCCGACCATATGGCCCTGCTTCCGCAGGCGCTGCTGGCGCAGGCAGGCGCGCTGCAGCAGGCCGGGCAGCCGGACGCGGCACACACTGCGCTGGCCGAAGCACGCCAGCTGCTGCTGGCCCAGCGCGGGGCACAGGCTCCGGCCCTGCGTGAGCTGGATGCGCGGCTGGCCGCGCTGGCGCAGGCTGAACCGGCCGTACAGCCCTCCGCTGCCCGTTAACGTTTGTCTGCCTATGATGGCCGACCTTCCCCTTGCTTCCGCGCCTGCATGCAACGACGCGACTTCCTCCGCAATGCCTCCCTGGCCTTGGCCGCCTTCGGCCTGCCGACCCTGCCGGCCTGCGCGGCCGGGAAGAGTGGACAGCTCGGCCTGCGCCGGCTCGGCCAGCCGCAGCCGTTCGATTTCGCCACCCTGAAGGGCCAGGCCCGGGCGCTGGCGCAGGCGCCCTACCAGAGCCACAAGCGGGTGCTGCCCAAGCCGCTGGAAGCCCTGGACTGGGACCAGTACCAGTCGATTGGCTACCGCCAGGACCATGCGCTGTGGGCCGACCAGCCCGGCAAGTTCCAGGCGAAGTTCTTCCACCTGGGCCTGTACTTCCATTCGCCGGTGCGGATGTTCGACGTGGTCGATGGCAAGGCGCAGGAACTGGCCTACGACGGTGCGGCGTTCAACTACGGCAAGAGCGGCCTGAAGAACGGCGAGCTGCCGGCGGACCTGGGCTTCGCCGGTTTCCGCCTGAACACCCGCAAGGACACCGACCGCGACTTTGCCGCCTTCCTCGGCGCCAGCTACTTCCGCGCCGTCGGCAAGGAAGGCCAGTACGGCCAGTCCGCGCGCGCGCTGGCCATCGATACCGGCATGGGCAAGCCGGAGGAATTCCCTGATTTCATCGCCTACTACCTGGAGCAGCCTTCGGCCGACTCGGACACGATCGTGGTCTACGGCCTGCTCGATTCGCCCAGCGTGGCCGGCGCCTACCGCTTCGCCATCACCAACGGCGACGTGCTGCTGATGGACATCGACAGCGCGCTGTATCCGCGCAAGGCCATCGAACGCCTGGGCATCGCCCCGTGCACCAGCATGTACCAGGTGGGCGAGAACGACCGCCGCATGGGTTGGGACTGGCGCCCGGAAATCCACGACACCGATGGCCTGTCGATGTGGACCGGCGCCGGCGAATGGATCTGGCGCCCGCTGGTGAACCCGCGCAACCTGCGCTTCAACATGTTCGTCGATCACAACCCGCGCGGCTTCGGCCTGCTGCAGCGTGACCGCAATTTCGACCATTACCAGGATGACGGCGTGTTCTACGAGAAACGCCCGTGCCTGTGGGTGGAACCGAAGGGCGAGTGGGGCGATGGCTCGGTGCAGCTGGTGGAGATTCCCACCGTGGATGAGACCTTCGACAACATCGTGGCGTTCTGGAACCCGAAGGAAAAGCCGCAGCCGGGCCAGGAGCTGCTGGTCGGCTACCGCCTGTTCTGGGGCGCCGAGCCGCCGGCACGCACGCCGCTGGCGCACTGCGTGGCGACCCACACCGGCCTGGGTGGCGTGGTGGGCAAGAAGCGCGAGTACTTCAGCTGGCGCTTCGCGGTGGATTTCGAAGGCGGCGAGCTGGCCAGCCTGATCGACAAGGGCGAGGTGGAGGCGGTGGTGGAAGCCAGCGGCGGCCGGGTGGAGATCGTGTCGGCGCGGCCGCTGCGCGAGATCAAGGGCTACCGCGCGATGTTCGACCTGGTGCCGCCGGAGGGCAGTACCGAGCAGATCGACATCCGCCTGTACCTGCGCAGTGGTGGCAAGCCGCTCACCGAGACCTGGCTGTACCAGTACACCCCGCCGCCGGCGGGCGCGCCGGAGCGCACGCTGTACTGAGTGGTTTGGGATTGCAGGGCTTGCAGCCCTGCACCCGCTTCAATCAACGTCAACTTCAACGTCAAAAGCTGGCTTTCGGTGGGATGGCGGGGTGGGTCCGGTTGATGGGGACGCTGCAAGTACGTC
>JAFAFD010000298.1 GCA_023423675.1 Pseudomonadota bacterium
CCCGCGTCTTTGTAGAGCCGAGCCATGCTCGGCTGCCTCTCGTCGGGCGGAATGAAAACCCCGCGCTTCGCGCGTAAGCCGAGCGTGGGCTCGGCTCTACAGGACCCAGGCGCCCGCTCTTTGTAGAGCCGAGCCTGTGCTCGGCTGCTTCTCGTCGGGCTGACTGGAAACCCCGCGCTGCGCGCTTCAGCCGAGCATGGGCTCGGCTCTACAGGACCCAGGCGCCCGCGTCTTTGTAGAGCCGAGCCCGTGCTCGGCGGCTTCTCGTCGGGATGAGTGAAGATTCCGCGCTGCGCGCATCAGCCGAGCATGGGCTCGGCTCTACCGTTACAGCAGCTGGCGGAGCATGGCCTTGAGGCGCCGGCCTTCCAGCTGGAAGTAATCGCGCTGCTCGCGCCAGGCGGGGAAGCGTTGTTCCACTTCGTGCCAGAACGCGGGCGAGTGGTTGGCCTGGATCAGGTGGCAGAGCTCGTGCACCAGCACGTACTCGAAGGCCTCAGGGCGGCCCATCACCAGGGCCAGGTCCAGCGCCATGCTGCCGTCCGGGGCCAGCGAGCCCCATTGCGAGGACATCACCTTCAGGCGCACCCGGCTGGGCGCGCGCGGCAGGCCGGGCAGGTACTTCGGCAGCCAGCGGCCGACGTCGGCGCGGGTCTGTGCTTCGTAGAACTCACGCAGCAGGCGGCGCAGGGTCGCGTCGCCGGCACGGGTCGGCCACTGCACGCAGGCGCCGTGCTCGTCGATCTCCAGGCGCGCGAAGCGGCCTTCCTGCCAGCGCACCGGCAGCAGCTCGCCACGCAGCGGCAGCATGCCCTCTTCGCCCGGCTGCAGCGGTGCCGGCAGGCCGTTGTCCTGGTAGACGCGCAGCTGCAGCGCCAGCCAGTCGCGGTGCTGTTCGAGGAAACGCTCGCCCATCACCAGGCTGGCGCGTGGCGGCAGGGTCAGGCGTGCGCCGCGTTCGTCCACGCTCAGCTTGATGCGTCGCGCGCGCGGATCGCGCACGCGCAGCACCTCGATCTCGGCATCGTCCAGGCGTAGGCGGACGGTGTCGCGCTGCACGGTGGCGGGCGGGGTCGGGCTGATCAGGCGACGCAGCAGGCGGGTCATGTGCCCAGCATAGCGCTGCGCGGGGCCGCTGGATGACCGGCGGCCCGCGCAGTGCCTGTTCAGTCAGCCTTGCTGAGCTTGAAGGCTTCTTCCAGCAGCAGGAACAGCCGACGGATCTCGGCGCTCTGCAGGGCGAAGCGGGCGTCGAACTCGGCGCGGCGGCCGTCTTCGTCGGCATGCTCCAGCTGGTCCAGGGCGCCGTCGAGGAACTTCAGCTTGCGCACGATCAGGTCGTCGCCGATGACGAAGGACAGGTTGTCCTCGAAGATCAGCGCCAGCTTGGTCACCTGCTTGCCGGCGTCCAGGTGCTTGTCGATCTCGTCGCAGCGCAGTTCCTGGTGCTGGCACTTGACCACCGCGCCACCCTCCACCGGGTCCTTCATCTCGCACTCTTCGCCCAGGCTCAGGCCGGTCGGCAGCGGCTCGCCGGCGATCCAGCCGGTCAGGATCGAGCGCGGTGCAACTTCGGCGTTCAGCGGCATCGCCGGGAAGCTGCCGAGCAGGCCGCGGATGTCGGACATGAAGTACTCGCCGGTCTTGCGGCTGGAGGTGTCCACCGCGACATAACCGTGCTGCAGGTCGATGAAGGCGTCGTTGCGCGAGGACTTCACGAAGGCGCGCGGCAGCAGTTCATGCAGCAGGTCGTCCTTCATGCGCTTGCGCTCGCGGCCACCGGGCCGGCGGCCTTCCTTCTCCTCGATCTCCTCCAGCTTGCGCTCAAGCAGGTCGTTGACCACCGCCGCCGGCAGGATCTTGTCCTCGCCGCCCACGGTCAGCCACAAGTGTTCGGCGATGCGGTGCGACAGCAGCTCCTTCTCCTCGCGGCCGAAGGGCGAGATGAAGCCACGCGAATTCATTTCCAGCGCACCGACCGGCTTGAGCAGGGCGTGCGGCAGCAGGGTGTCCACTTCGGAGAAATCGGTGGTGGTCGGGAAACGGAAGAACGTCAGGTTGCGAAAGAACATGGAATTCCGGATGGCGAAGAGGAAGGGCGTCCCACCTTAAAGGGCGGGCGTCTCGGGTGCTGCGTCGGCATCGGCCGGCGAACCGGCCAGCCAGGCATGGGCATCGGACAAGGGTGCCTCGTCGCGACGGCCCAGCGCCATGAAATCGAACAGACTGGCATCGGCCAGCTGCGAGGGGTGGATCTGGCCCATGGCCCGGGCGATCTGGTCGATGCGGCCGGGATGGTCCTTTTCCCACTGCTGGAGCATCAGCCCGACCTGGCGGCGTTGCAGGTTTTCCTGGCTGCCACACAGGTTGCACGGGATGATCGGGAAATCACGTGCCTGGGCGTACGCGACGATATCGCGCTCGCGTACGTAGGCCAGTGGACGGATGACCACGTGGCGGCCGTCGTCGCTGCGCAGTTTCGGCGGCATGCCCGACAGCTTGGCGTGGTGGAACAGGTTCATGAAGAAGGTGGCCACCATGTCGTCGCGGTGGTGGCCCAGCGCGATGCGGGTGAAGCCGTGCTTCTCGGCGTGGTTGTACAGCGCGCCGCGGCGCAGGCGCGAGCACAGCGAACACATCGTGCGGCCTTCCGGGATGACCCGGCTGACCACCGAATAGGTGTCCTGCTCGATGATCTGGTACGCCACGCCCAGGCTGGCCAAGTACTCCGGCAGCACGTGTTCGGGGAAGCCGGGCTGCTTCTGGTCCAGGTTCACCGCCACCAGCTCGAACGGCACCGGGGCCTTCTTCTGCAGCTGCAGCAGGAGGTCCAGCAGGGTGTAGCTGTCCTTGCCGCCGGACAGGCAGACCATCACCTTGTCGCCGGCCTCGATCATGCCGTAATCGGCAATGGCCTGGCCGACCTGGCGGCGCAGGCGCC
>JAFAFD010000457.1 GCA_023423675.1 Pseudomonadota bacterium
CGAAGGCGCTGTTCTGCACGCCGGAAACGTGCTCGAGCAGGCCGCCGAGCGTGCGGTTCTGTGCCTGCGGGTTGTCGACGGTCACCCGGCTGTCGATGCGCGAGGGCTGGCTGGCCTCCACCTGCAGGGTGGGCAGGGTGGGCGCGTCCGCCGCCTTGGCGGAATGGAGGGCGACGGACTGAAGGGCGAGGGGGATGGCTGCAGCTAGCAGGTGGCGACGCATGACACGCTCCGTAAAAATGGTGTGAAATGTTATAACGTAACGCTTTGTAACGACAAACGATTTCTTCGCCGTATCATCGAAGCCATCATCGATGGCGACCGGCCCTGCCTTGGATTCCCTGCAGCACTTCCATCCCGCCACCCGTGACTGGTTCCGTTCCGCGTTCGCCGCATCGACGCCGGTGCAGGACGAGGCGTGGGCGTCGATCGCCGCGGGCCAGCACACCCTGGTGGTGGCGCCGACCGGATCGGGCAAGACGCTGGCTGCGTTCCTGCATGCGATCGACCAGGTCTTCGGCGAGCGCGATGGCGACGCACGCCGCGACCCGGCGGCCAAGCCCGTACCGCGCACGCGCGTGCTGTACCTGTCGCCGATCAAGGCATTGGGCAGCGATGTGCAGCGCAACCTGCAGGTGCCCCTGAAGGGCATCAGCGCCCGCCGCGGCGAGCGCGGCGATCCGGCGGTGGCCCTGACCGTGGCCATGCGCACCGGCGATACCAGCAGCAGTGACCGCGCACGCCTGGTGCGGCGCCCGCCGGATATCCTGATCACCACGCCAGAGTCGCTGTACCTGATGCTGACCTCGCAGGCGAGGGAGATCCTGCGCGATGTGCATACGGTGATCCTCGATGAGATCCATGCGGTGGCGGGCGGCAAGCGTGGCTCGCACTTGGCGCTGAGCCTGGAGCGGCTCGATGCGCTGCTGCAGGCACCCGCACAACGCATCGGCCTGTCGGCCACGGTGCGCCCGGTCGAGGGCGTTGCCGCCTTCCTCGGCGGTGATCGCCCGGTGCAGGTGGTGCAGCCGCCTTCGCAGCGGCAGCTGGAACTGAAGATCGTGGTGCCGGTGGAGGACATGACCGACCTGGTCGTGCACGGTCCCGGCGAAGGACGCGGGGCCGGCACGCGCACCGGTTCGATCTGGCCGCATGTGGAAGCCAGCATTCTCGACAACGTGATGCGGCATCGCTCCACGATTGTCTTTGCCAATTCGCGTGGCGTGGCGGAACGGCTGACTGCACGACTCAACGAGCTGCATGCCGAGCGCACGGGCGTCGAGCCTGCGGGCGAAGCGGATGCTGCGGATACAGCCGCCTACGGATCGTTCACCGGCAGCACGGTGAACCGTGTCACCACGCCGGCCTCGGTGATCGCCCGCTCGCACCACGGCTCGGTGTCCAAGGAACAGCGCGCCGCCATCGAGCAGGCGCTGAAGTCGGGTGACCTGCGCTGCGTGGTCGCCACCTCCAGTCTTGAGCTGGGCATCGACATGGGCCTGGTGGACCTGGTGATCCAGGTCGCAGCGCCGCCTTCGGTGTCCAGTGCACTGCAGCGGGTGGGCCGTGCCGGTCACCAGGTGGGCGGCATGTCACGCGGCCTGCTGTATCCGCGCACGCGCCGTGATCTGGTCGATGCTGTGGTGGTGGTGGACAGCATGCTGCATGGACGCATCGAAGCCCTCGATCCGCCGCGCAATCCGCTCGATGTGCTGGCCCAGCAGACCGTGGCGGCGGTAGCGATGGAGCCACTCGATGTCGAGGCCTGGTTCGCACGCGTGCGCCGGGCTGCGCCGTACCGCACGCTGCCGCGCAGTGCCTTCGACGCAGTGCTGGACATGCTGGCCGGCCGCTATCCGTCCGATGCGTTTGCCGGTTTCCGCCCGCGGCTTGTCTGGGACCGGAAGACAGGCACGTTGACCGCACGTCCTGGCGCCCGCCAGCTGGCAGTGACCAGCGGCGGCACCATTCCCGACCGCGGCATGTATGCCGTTGTCCTGCCCGAGGGTGAAGAACAGGCAGGATCGCGCCGTGTCGGCGAGCTGGATGAAGAGATGGTCCACGAGTCGCGGGTGAATGATGTGATCACCCTCGGCGCAACGTCCTGGCGCATCGACCAGATCACCCTCGACCAGGTCGTGGTGACGCCAGCGCCGGGGCGCTCGGCGCGGCTGCCGTTCTGGCGCGGCGAAGGCATCGGCCGCCCGGCCGAGCTGGGGCAGGCCACCGGCGCCTTCCTGGCGGAACTCGAGACCGAGCCTGGCGGCGCTGCCGAGCCGTCGCCGGCATTGCTCGCCCGGCTGCGCGATCGCGGCCTGGATGAACGCGCGATCAGCAACATGCTGGCGCTCGTGGCCGAACAGCAGCAGGCCACCGGTGTGCTGCCCACCGACCTGCGCCTGGTCGTCGAGCGCTGCCGTGATGAACTCGGCGACTGGCGGGTGATGCTGCATTCGCCCTACGGCCGCCGCGTGCACGATCCCTGGGCGCTGGCGGTGGCTGCGCGCCTGCGCGAGCAGGCTGGCATCGATCCGGCCGTGGTGGCCAGCGACGACGGCATCATCGTCCGCATGCCCGACCGCAGTGGCACACCGCCAGGTGCGGAACTGTTCCTGTTCGATGCGTCCCACCTGCGCCAGGTCATCAACCGCTCGGTCGCCGGTTCCGCGTTGTTCGCCGCACGTTTCCGTGAGTGTGCCTCGCGCGCGCTGCTGCTGCCGCGGCGCACGCCGGGCAAGCGCTCGCCGTTGTGGCAGCAGCGCCTGCGTGCGGGGCAGCTGCTGGAGATCGCCCGTGGCCACGATGAGTTCCCGATCCTGGTGGAGACTGCGCGCGAGTGCCTGCAGGACGTCTACGACCTGGATGCACTGGATGCGCTGATGCTGCGCGTGCAGGCCGGCCAGGTCCAGGTGGTCGAGGTGGATACGGCCGTGCCATCGCCGTTCGCGGCGAACCTGCTGTTCGGCTATGTCGCCGAGTTCATGTACGAAGCCGATGTACCGCTGGCCGAACGGCGCGCATCGGTGCTGTCGCTCGACAGTGGCCTGCTGGCGGAACTGCTCGGCGAGGTGGATCTGGGCGAACTGCTGGACGATGCCGTGGTGGCCACCGTGGAGCGCGAGCTGCAACGCCTGGATCCGGCCCGCCACGGACGTGGCAGCGAAGGCGTGGCCGACCTGCTGCGTGAGCTTGGCCCGCTGCCGGCCGTGGAGGTCGCGCAGCGCATCACCGAGCCCGCGCAGGCGGATGCCTGGCTGCGGGCGCTGCAGGCGGCGGGTCGTGCGATCCGCGTTCCCGTCGCAGGGGCCCAGCAGTGGGCGGCGGTGGAAGATGCCGCGCGCCTGCGCGATGCCCTGGGCATCATCCCGCCGGCGGACGTGGCCGAGGTCTTCCTGGCCCCGGTGCCGGATCCGCTGGGTGATCTGCTCGGCCGCCACGCGCGCACCCATGGGCCCTTCAGCAGTGGCAGCGTGGCCGCCCGTTTCGGCCTCGGTGTGGCGGTGGTGGATGCTGCCCTGCACGCGCTGCAGGAACAGGGCCGGGTGGTACGCGGCCGGTTCGGCCTGGATCGTCGCGCGGCAGACGAGAATGCCGCGGAAGCTTCACCGCGTGCAGGCCATGAGTGGGTAGGCACGGAGGTGCTGCAACGGCTGCGGCTGCGATCCTTGCAGGCCGCCCGCGAGGCGACCCGCCCGGTACCGCAGCAGGCCTATGTCGGTCTGCTGCTGCAGGGGCAGGGTGTGCTGCCTGGGGCCGCGCGCGCCAGCGACAGCGACGGCGTGCTGCAGGTGATCGAACAACTGGCGGGGCTGCCACTGCCGGCATCGCTGTGGGAACAGCAGGTACTGCCCGCGCGCGTGCCCGACTACACGCCTGCGCTGCTGGATGAACTGCTGGCCACCGGCACGGTGCTCTGGGTCGGCCATGGCCGGCTGGGCGACGACGATGGGCTGGTGTCGCTGCACCTGCGTGAGCGTGCCGCTGAAACCCTGCCGGTCACACCGGTGCTCGCCGAAGACTCACCGATGCAGCAGGCCATCCTGCAGGTGCTGGCCGACGGCGGTGCGTTCTTCGCCCGGCAACTGGCGATGCAGGTACAGCCGCGACTGGTCGGTGCAGACACGGCGGGTGAGGATTTCCAGACGGCGCTGTGGCAGCTGGCCTGGCGCGGACAGATCAGCAGTGACCTGTGGGCGCCGCTGCGTGCGCTGGGCGGAGCGCGGCCTGCACGGGCGCGGCCAACGCCGGTGTCGCGCCGCCGTCGCGGCTTTGCCTTCGTTCCGCTGACGACGGACACCGCAGGACTGGAGCTGGCCAGCAGCACGGGGCCGACGCTGGCAGGACGCTGGTCGCTGCTGCCGCGGGAGCGGGCCAGCGACACGCTGCGCGCTCTGGCACAGACCGAGGCGCTGCTGGACCGCTACACGGTGGTCACCCGCAGCGCAGCGATGAGCGAAGCCGTGGCCGGTGGATTCCCGGCACTGCGTCCGGTGCTGCGCAGCATGGAGGATGCCGGCCAGCTGCTGCGCGGTCGCTTCGTGGAAGGCATGGGCGGCGCCCAGTTCGCCCAGCGCGACGACATCGACCGCCTGCGTGCCAGCGCCGAGCAGGCAGGCGGGGCTGGCGCCTGGGTTGCGTTGTCGGCGCTGGATCCCGCCAATCCCTTCGGCAGCCTGCTGCCGTGGCCCCAGTCGATCGCCGGGCCGCGTCCGGTGCGCCGGGCCGGTGCGATGGTGGTGATCGGCGAAGGCCGCCTGCAGCTGTACCTGCCGCAGGGCGGCCGCCAGCTGAGCAGCTGGATCGACGACACGGCACCCGACGCGGCCACGCGCTGGGCAGCGGCGGCGCAGGCGCTGGCCGTGGGCCTTCGGCGTGGCCGGCGGCTGTCCTTCACCCTGGAGCGGATCAACGACGAGCCCGTCCATCGCGGGTCCGCCGTCGATGCCCTGCGCGCGGCGGGATTCAGCAATGAACCGCGCGGGCTGGGCTGGAACGGCTGAGGTCGAGTGACGCTCGACCGCTCCTGTAGAGCCGAGCCCACGCTCGACTGCATTTGTAGAGTCGAGCCATGCTCGACTGAGCCGAGCATAGGCT
>JAFAFD010000073.1 GCA_023423675.1 Pseudomonadota bacterium
TGGCATCGGCGGCGTCGTGGTCGAGCAGCGCGGCGATGCCGAAATCCAGCAGTTTCACCGTGCCGTCGGCGCGGACCAGGATGTTGGAAGGCTTCAGGTCGCGGTGCACCACCAGGTTGGCGTGGGCGTGGCTGACCACCGCGCAGACCTGCAGCATCAGCTGCAGGCGCGTTTCCAGCGTCGGGTCCAGGCGCCGGCAGTAATCACTGATCGGCTCGCCTTCCACGTAGTCCAGGGCCAGATAGGGCTGGCCATGCTGGTCCACGCCGGCATCCAGCAGCTGGGCCAGGTGCGGGTGCTGCAGCCGGGCGAGGATCTGCCGTTCGCGGCCGAAGCGCTGGCGCAGCCCGGGGTCGGCCACGCCGCTGCGCAGCAGCTTCAGCGCCACCTGCCGCTGGTACAGGCCATCACAGCGCTCGGCCAGCCAGACCTCGCCCATGCCGCCCTCGCCCAACGGGCTCAGCAGGCGGTAGGGCCCCACCTGGCTGCCCGCGCGCCCCGGTGGCGCCGCGGTCCACAGCGGCTGGGCCATGAACTCCTGGCTGTCGGCCTCCTGCAGCAGCAGGTGTTCCAGGTCGCGGCCCAGGGTCGGGTCGTGCTCGGCCAGGCGCTGCAGGCGCAGCTGCCGTGCCTCCGGGGCCAGCTCCAGCAGCTGGTCCAGCCAGGACGAAAGCAGCTGCCAGCGCGCGGCATCCATGGTCGGCCTGCGCGCCTCAGTCGCCGCGCATCGCCGCCAGCAGGAACAGCCGCGCCTTCTGCCAGTCACGGCGGATGCTGCGCTCCGAGCGCTGGCTGAGTTCGGCGATCTCCTGTTCGGACAGGCCGGCGAAGTAGCGCAGCTCGACCACCCGCGCCAGGTGCGCATCGACGGCCTGCAGGCGCTCCAGGGCCACGTCGAGGGCCAGCAGGTCCTCGTCCAGGCGCACGCCGCTGCTGCTGTTCTCGGGAATCTCGGCCACCCGTTTCAGGTCACCGCCGCGCTTGCGCGCCAGCCGGTTGCGCGCGTAGTCGACCACCACGCTGCGCATGGCCGAGGCGGCATAGGCGAAGAAATGCGCGCGATCCTCAAAGCGCGCCGCGCCGCGGCTGCCGAGCAGTTTCAGGTAGGACTCGTGCACCAGCGAGGTGGCGTCCAGGGTACGTCCCTGCTGGCCGGCCAACTGGCGCCGGGCCATGCCGTGCAGCTCCTGGTACAGCATGGTCAGCACGCGGTCCAGCGCCGTGCGGTCACCGCCGCGCGCGGCGTCCAGCCAGACGGTGATATCCGGTCCTTCGTCCATCGCAACGTCCCCCCGCAGCGGATGCTGAGCGGACTATAGCGCTGCCGGTGTGCGCTGCATGAAGAGATTCAGCGCTGGCAGCGGCTGCACCACACGCTGGCGCGCTGGCCGATCATCGCGTGCTTGAGCGGGCGACCGCACTGCGGGCACGGCAGGCCGTCGCGGCCATAGACCAGCAGTTCCTGCTCGAAGTAGCCCGGAGCACCATCGGGGCTGATGAAATCACGCAGGGTGGTGCCACCGCGGGTGATG
This sequence comes from Pseudomonadota bacterium, assembly GCA_023423675.1. Classification (GTDB taxonomy): domain Bacteria; phylum Pseudomonadota; class Gammaproteobacteria; order Xanthomonadales; family Xanthomonadaceae; genus Stenotrophomonas. Next base: position 1,533 of record JAFAFD010000073.1, read on the forward strand.
GCATAGCCGAGGGTGTCCTTCACTTCGCGGGCCAGCCGACGATAGCGTTCGCGCGAGACCTTGCCGGCTTCACGCAGCGGACTGATGCCGGCCTTGAACAGGCTTTCGGCGGCGTAGATGTTGCCCACCCCGACCACCACCGCCTGGTCCATCAGGAAGGTCTTCACCGGTGCGCTGCGGCCACGGCTGCGCTCGAACAGGTAATCGCCGTCGAAGGCCTCGTCCAGCGGCTCCGGGCCCAGCCCCTGCAGCAGCGGATGCACCTCACCGGCCGGCTGCCACAGCAGGCTGCCAAAACGGCGCGGGTCGTTGAAGCGCAGCAGGCGGCCGTTGTCCAGGCTGATGTCCACGTGGTCGTGGGTGCGCAGCGGCGTGTCCCCTGGCAGCACGCGCAGGCTGCCGGACATGCCCAGGTGCAGCACGGCGCTGCCCACGGCGGTATCCAACAGCAGGTACTTGGCCCGCCGGCGCACCGCGTCGATGCGCTGCCCCGGCAGCAGATCGGCCACCTCCGGCGGAATCGGCCAGCGCAGGTCGGCGCGGCGCAGGATCACGCCATGGACGCGGCGGCCTTCCAGATGCGGCGCCAGGCCGCGGCGGGTGGTTTCTACTTCGGGCAGTTCAGGCATGGGCTGATTCTACGCCGGCGCACCGCGCGATCCGTCACCGACCGGTGGCGCCGGGCCATGCCCGGCGGAGGGCCTTCCGTACGGATTCAGCGCGGCGGTGCCGACAGTTCGCGTGCACTGAGGTAGCCATCGCCGTTGGCATCCTGCTTGTGGAAGCGCTGCACGATCACCTGGCGCTGCTGTTCGCGGGTGATCGGCCTGCCCTTGCCACCCGGCAGTTCGTCGGCGGTCAGCACGCCGTCGCCGTTGCGGTCCATGTGGTCGAAGGCATACAGCATCCACTGCACGTACTCGGCCTCACTGACTTTGCCATCGCCATCGCTGTCCATGCGCTGCAGGTAGGTGGCGGTGTCGGTGACCTGTGCGGAGGCGACCAGCGGCAGCAGGCACAGCAGCGGAACCAGCAGCTGCCTCATGCGCCCACCAGGGTGTAGCCCTTCAACCGCGCGGCGTAGGCCTGCAGGGCGGCAATGCCGCTTTCCTCGGCCTCGTGGCACCACGCCTGCAGGTGGCGCAGGCGCTCGGCGGCATCATGGCCGCGGGCTTCCAGCAGCGCGGTCAGGCGCACGCGGTACTCCACCAAGGTGCGGATGCGCGGGCGCTGCGCGATCCATTCGCTGAGCTGGGCACGGCTGTCCGGCTGCAGCCAGCGGCCATCGTTGACCAGGCCCCGGCGCAGGCGGCGCGGCAGCAGGCGGCGCAGCTTGGCCCCGGCCTGGGTGGCCTCTTCGCGGAGGGCCGGCATGAACACGTTGCGCTGGTAATCGGTCATTGCCTGGAAGCGGTGCGACAGCAGGGCCTTCAGGGTCTCGGCATCGGGCACGGCGATGTTCGGGCGCACGTCCATGGCTGGCGCCACCCGCAGCACCTTGGCCAGGCGCAGTGCCTGCAGCAGGCGGATCGCGCTCCAGCCGATGTCGAACTCCCAGCGGCGCATCGCAAAGCGCGCCGAACTGGGGAAAGCGTGGTGGTTGTTGTGCAGTTCCTCACCACCGATCCAGAACGCCCACGGCGTCAGGTTGGTGGAGGTGTCGGCCGACTCGTAGTTGCGGTAGCCCCACCAGTGGCCCAGGCCGTTGACCACGCCCGCCGCCCAGAACGGAATCCAGGCCATCTGGATCGCCCACAGGGCCACGCCGGGCAGGCCGAACAACACGCTGTTGATGACCAGCAGCAGCACCGGGCCAAGGGTGGCGCGCGGGGTGTACAGGTGGCGCTCGATGGCGTCGTCCGGCGTGCCGCGGCCGTACTGATCGATGTCCGCACGCATGCCGCGGGCTTCGCGGTACAGCTCCACGCCATGCCAGAACACCTTGCCGATGCCGCGGGTGACCGGGCTGTGCGGGTCATCCTCGGTTTCCACCTTGGCGTGGTGCTTGCGGTGGATGGCCACCCACTCGCGGGTGATCATCGAGGTGGTCAGCCACAGCCAGAAGCGGAAGACATGTGCGACCGCCGGATGGAAATCGACCCCGCGATGGGCTTGGCTGCGGTGCAGGTACAAGGTGACCGAGAAGATGGTGAGCTGGGTGAACACCAGCAGCACCGCCAGCATGGCCCAGCCGCCCAGGCCGAGCACGCCACCGGTAAGCAGGGAGATCAGGGCATCGGGCATGGCGGCACTCCAGATCGACGCGGGGATGGCAGACATGATGGGCGCTTAAGTTGCAAACTGCACCCTCGCGGCGGTGTTCGTGCACCGTCATAAAGTGCCACCGTTCACAGTTGGGGACCTGAGTTGTCGAGCCTTGATCCGCGCGCCCATGCCGTTACCGCTGCCCCGTCCACCGGGGCGCTGCCCCCGCTGATCGAACTGGACCACGCCAGCGTGGTCCGCGGACAGGTGAAGGTCCTGCACGGGCTCAGCCTGCGCATCGCGCAGGGCCAGCACACCGCGCTGCTGGGCCCGAACGGCTGCGGCAAGTCGACCTTCATCAAGCTGATCACCCGCGAGCTGTACCCGCTGGCCCAGGCCGACGGGCGGGTTGCGGTGAAGGTGCTGGGGCAGAACCGCTGGCAGGTTGATCGGCTGCGCTCGCAGCTGGGCATCGTCACCGGCGACCTCAGCAGCAACCTGTCCGATATGCCGGGCCTGACCGTGGAACAGGCGGTGCTGTCCGGCTTCTTCGCCAGCTATGTGGTGCCGGCGTTCCGCGAGGTGACGGCGGACATGCGGGCACGGGTGGGCGAGACGCTGGCGATGACCGGCGCGCTGGCCCTGCGCGAACGCGCCTATGCGGAACTGTCGGCCGGCGAGACCCGCCGCGTGCTGATCGCCCGCGCCCTGGTCAACCGGCCGCAGGCATTGCTGCTGGACGAGCCGTCCACCGGCCTGGACCTGGTGGCGCGGCAGCAGCTGGTGGCGACCATGCGCGTACTGGCCCAGCAGGGCATCACCCTGGTGCTGGTCACCCACCACATCGAGGAAGTGATTCCCGAGATCGAGCGGGTGGTGCTGCTGCGCGATGGCCGCGTGCTGGCCGATGGCACCCGCGAGGAACTGCTGCGCGACGAGCCGCTGTCGGCGGTGTTTGGTGGTGCGATCCGCGTGGTGGAACAGAATGGGGTCTTGACCGCGTACGCGGGGTAATCCGTCGGACCTGAGGGACGGCGGGACGGCGGGACGGCGGGACGGCGGTAGAGTCGACTGTCAGTCGACTATCGCGCGCAGCGCGGGTTCGCGCGATCTGTTGGAAGGGCAGTCGACTAACTGTGTAAACCCACTACGTTGTTCATTGGCACTCTGGAGATGGGTGGCTGGCCGCCGATCCCCATATGGGGACGGTGCCAGTTGTAGTGGTGCAGCCATTGGTTCAACACTGAATTGCGCTGGTCCGAGGACGCGTACTCACAGGCGTAAGCCCACTCGCGAAGGCTGGTCTGGATGAAGCGCTCGGCCTTGCCATTGGTCCGCGGCGTGTAGGGCTTGGTTCTGATGTGCTTGATCCCAAGGGATTTGAGCAGCTTGGCAAAGGCGGTTGAGCGATAGCAGGCACCGTTGTCGGTCAGGATCCGCTTGAAGGTGATTCCCAGGCTGGCGTAGTACTCCAGAGCACCGAGCAACGCCTGGCAGGCGGTTTCGCCCTGTTCGTTGGGGTGGACGCTGCTGAAGGCGACCCGGGAGTGATCGTCGATGGCCACGTGGACGTAGCCCCAGCCACCGCCAGCGGCGTTTCCCCGGCGTTTGGCATCGGTTCTGTGCCCTGGCCGCTGGAAGTTGCCCAGCTTCTTGATGTCCAGGTGCAGCAGCCCTCCGGGCTGATCGTACTCGTATCGGATGACCTTCCTGGGCGGATCAAGCCGACACAGCCGATTGAGGCCGTGGGCGCGCATCAGCCTTGAAATCGTACTGTGGCCGACCCCCAGCGCCTTAGAGATGGTCAGGTAGGTCTGCCGTTTACGGCGGTGCTCCTTGATTTGCTCGACTACCGCAGCAGGCGTGGCATGCGGCGTCTGGTGAGGCCGTGAGCTGCGGTTTTCCAGCCCCGCAGCGCCCGACTCCCGGAATCGAGCCAGCCATTTGTAGGCAGTACGCACACTCACGCCACACGCTTGAGCTGCTTCTTCCGGCCGAAGACCTTCGTGGAGGATACGGCGGACGAGAAGTGCTCGACTAAACGGCGTCAAACGGGCATTTTTATGGTTGTTCATCCGGGCTCTTTGGGGTCTGGAGAGGTGTGGTAACCACCATTTTCCAAAGATGTCCCGGATGAACAACCTACAGAGAGATCACAACTA
>JAFAFD010000037.1 GCA_023423675.1 Pseudomonadota bacterium
CCTCGGGCCCATGGCGCCAACGGTCCTGCCCCGCATGGCCCCTCGCCTCCGGACAGTTTCCCGCGCTGGCGGCCGGGACAATCAGAAGCCTGAGCTGCTGCTTTGCTGTCTGTTGCCGCGCCGCCCGAGCGATCCAGGGAGGCGCTGAACCCACCTGAACGAGAGGCGGGAACTTGCAGGAAGACCCGAACTGCAGCAGAGTGCGCGGCCCCCGCCCGCCCCCGGACCTCCCCATGCGCCTTGGCATCGACTTCGGTACCAGCAACTCCGCCGCCGCCATCGTCCGTGATGGACAGCTGCTGCCGATCCGCTTCGGCGAAGCGGAACAGTTCCGCACCAGCGTGTATTTCCCCGGCGTGGTGCCCGATCCGGACGACTTCCAGCTCGATGCCGGCCAGGAACACGAACTGAAGCAGATGATCGACAGCGCCGCGCGTGCCGCCCGCGCCGCCGGCCAGGAACGCACCCCGCAGGCGCTGCGCCGTGAAGCCCTGCGCGCCCTGCGCCGCGAATGGATGGAAGCCCGCGCCGGCAAGGAACGCAGCGCCAGCGACCTGCTGCAGAACGCCATCTACGGCGATGACGCCCTGGAAGCCTATTTCGAGGAACACGAAGGCAACCTCGTGCAGAGCCCGAAGTCGATGCTCGGCTACAACCTGCACCCGCGCGCGCGCCAGACCATCACCGGCATCGCCGCGCACATCCTCGAACACATCCGCCTGACCGCCAGCGCCCAGCTCGGCCAGCCGCTGCGCGCGGCCCTGCTCGGCCGTCCGGTGCAGTTCCGCAGCTCGATCGGCGCCGCTGGCAACGACCAGGCACTGGACATCCTGCGCGAGGCCGCCACCCAGGCCGGCTTCGACCAGATCGATTTCCTCGAGGAACCGGCCGCGGCGGCCATGCACTACCACGCCGAAAGCCGTGAGCGGCACCAGGCCGTCATCGTCGACATCGGCGGTGGTACCACCGACATCGCCCACGCCGAAGTGGGTGGCGATGCCGCCCCGCGCATCCATCGCGCCTGGGGTATCGCCCGCGGCGGTACCGATATCGACCTGTCGCTGAGCCTGTCCAGCTACATGCCGCTGTTCGGCCGTGGCGTCACCCGCGTGCCCGCCCACCACTACGTGGAAGCGGCCACCGTGCAGGACATGACCCGCCAGCGCGACTTCCGCCAGCACAAGTACGACCATGTCGACGACCCGTGGGGTTCGCGCCTGCAGGCGCTACAGGACACCGGCAATACCGCGCGCCTGTACCGCGACGTCGAACGCGCCAAGATCGCCCTGAGCAGCAGCCCCAGCCATCGCAGCACGCTGGACTACATCGCCCGCGACCTGCACGCCGACAGCAGCACCGAAGGCCTGGCCACGGCCGCCTCGGGCTACCTGACCCAGATCCGCGAGCTGCTGGCCCAGGTCCGCACCGACATCGGCGGCGACCCGGATGCGGTGTTCCTGACCGGCGGCATGTCCCGCGCCGGCTACCTGCGGCAGGCCGCCGCCGAGGCCTTCCCGGGCGCCCGCATGGTCCACGGCGAGCCCTCGCTGGGCGTCGTCCAGGGCCTGGCGCTCGCGGCAGCCAGCCGGGATTAACAAAACGTTACGCGGAGTTTGCTACCCTCGGTAGGCTTGATAGGGCTCTACCTTCCGCCGGCTGCGCCGGTGTGTGTACCCGGGTGGGGCCCGGCCCGCCTCGCGGGCCTTGCGGCCATGCCTTCTGGCTCGTTCATGGTCCGCGTACTACCCGAGCCGCCATCGAGACCCGCTTTGGGCACCCGCCTGGCCCCTGTGGCCGCACAACCTGAAGAAACACCTGCACCCATCGACTGCCGCCGTTGTGACGCGGTCTGTTGCCGGTTGCCCGTGCTGCTGCAGGCCGGCGACGACGTGCCCCGCCAGTATACCTCGCGCGACAGGCACGGCCGTGCCGTGATGGCGCGCAATGACGAGGGCTGGTGCGCGGCGATCGATCCCTATCACCTGCGCTGCACGATCTATTCGCAGCGCCCGGCGATCTGCCGCCAGTTTTCGATGGGTGGCGACGACTGCCGCCGCGAGCGGCAGGATTACCTGCGCCAGGCCGATGCCTGGTCGCTTTCCTCCCCTTCCACCTGACAGGAGCAACCATGCCCCGCAAGGCAAAGACCCCCGCGAAGGCTACCAACAGCATCCGCAGCGAACGCAAGGGCGCGGCCGCCAGCACCACGGTCAGCAGCGATTCGATTGCGTCCGATCTGGCCGCGTTCCGCAAGAGCGGTGGCAAGATCGAAGTGCTTGGCACCACCTGGGCGCTGAAGAAAGCCAGCTGACCCACCCTGACCGCGGCGGCGCTGCCGCCGCGGCCTGCCGGGCCGCGCTCAGCGGTCCAGGCTGACCCGCACGCTGCCCGAATGCGACTGAATGCGGATGTCACCATCACCGCCACCCAGCTTCGTGTCCAGGCTGCTGCCCGGCCCATAGCGCGGCCGCTCCACCGTGCCGGCATCACTGTTGATCGAGCCGGCGAAGCTGTTCACCGACAGCTGTGCCGAGACCTTGACCGGCAACCGCAGGTTCACCGACGCACTGACCGATTCGACGTTGATGCGGCCCCCCGGCGCCAGGCCGGAAGTGGACAGATCGATGCTGCCCGAGACCGTCTCCACCGCCAGGCGCTGGACGCGGCCGGCATCCACGCCGACCCGACCAGACACCGTCTGCGCACCAATATCCCCAGACACGCCGCCACCGGCCTCGATGCGACCGCTGACCGTGTTCACATCCAGGCGCGGCGTCTGCAGCTTGGCGATGACGTTGCCACTGACCGTATTGAGCTTGCTGTCGCCACTGCGTCCGGCCGCAGTCAGGCTGCCACTGACCGTATCGGCCTGCAGCCGGCGCACGTCGATGCCACTGATGTCCTGGTCGGCACTGACCGTGCTCAGCAGCAGTTCCGACGCGCGCGGGACATTCAGCACCAGCGTCGCCGTGCCGCTGGTGTGGCGGCGCGGATACTCCACTTCCCAGCGCACGCGGTTGGCGCTCTTTTCCTGGCGCAGCTGCAGGCCATCGCCAAGGCTGCCGGTCAGCTGCACCTCGTTGCGGTCCCAGCCGCGCACGGTGACCTTGCCGGCCACGTTGCTCAGCTCGATGCGGCCACCACTGGCCAGGGTATGGCGCTCATCGACGCGGGTGTCGGCCAGGGCCAGCGAGGGCAACAGCAGCAACGCAGCGCAGAGCGGAAAAAAGGATCGCATGGGGTGTCTCCTCAGGTTGTCATTCCGGCCGCGGCGGCCTGCGCCGCCTGCCGGGTCAATTCCAGCCGCAGCGCGTAGGTACGCTTGAGCTGTCCAAGCAGGTGCGGTGCGCGCGGATCCTGCGCCAGCGCGGCACGGATCTGTGCCGCGCTTTCATCCAGTTCGTGCAGGGCCGGCTGCCAGGCCGCCGCGCGGCCACCGGGCAGCGCTGCCACGGCCTGCTGGTACTGCTCGGTCATGGCCGCCGCCTGCAGCTGCAGGGTCGATGGCGCCGGTGCCTGCAGCGGCGCCTGTCGCCACGGTGCCACGGCATAGACGGCCAGGCTGGCGGCGAGCGCCGCGCCCAGCGGCAGCCACGCGCGCAGACGGCGGCGCTGCGGGAGGGCGACGACGTTATCCGCGCGCTCCACCGCGACGGGTGCGGATTCGCGTGGCGGCAGCTGCGCCGCCAGGCGTGCCCAGCCATCGGCCGGGGGCATGCGCCGGTCGGGCAGCGCGCGCAGCCGCGCCTGCAGATCGGGGTCGTGGTCGTGATCGGTTTCGTGGGTACTCATGTCATGTCTCCCAGACGCGCGCGCAACAGGCCACGCGCGCGGTGCAGCTGTGCCTTGGAACTGCCGACGGCCATCTGCAGCTGTTCGGCGATCTCCTGGTGTTTCCAGCCCTCGATGTCGTGCAGCACCAGCACCGCACGGGCGCGTGGTGGCAGCGTCGCCAGCGCGCGCTCCAGGTCGCGCTCGGTGCCGGCGCAGCGATCGTGCACGGCCAGCTCCTGCAGGCCGCCGTCGACATCATCGAGGCTGTCGTGGTCCTGCCCGGCGGCGCGCCCGCGCAGCTCCATCAGTGCCGCGTTCACGCCCAGCCGATGCAGCCAGGTGGCCAGGCTGCTTTCAAAACGGAACCCCGGCAGCGCCTTCCAGGCCTGCAGGAAGGCTTCCTGCAGCGCATCCTCGGCGCGCGCCTGCTGGCCGCCACACAGCCGCCACAGCACGGCGAACACACGCGGCGAGTGCCGCCGGTACAGCTGTTCATAGGCCGCCATGTCCCCGGCGGCCGCGGCCCGCACCAGGGCGGGATCGTCGACGGCGTCGTTGGCGGCAGGCAGCGCGGGCATGGTGGTGTCGAGCATATCGCTTGGATGCGGCGACCCGGAAAAAGGTTTAAGACCGATTGACGGCAGTCGCATTGCAACCTTTTCGGTGCCGGCTGCATCCATGCAGGGTCCTTGGTGAAAATTCCCGGAGTCCTGCCATGTCCAGCCCCTCCTGCGCCGCCCTGCTGGTGATCGTCGCCTGCGTCGTGCTGCAGGCCCTGGACCTGTCGCTGCAGCTGCGCGCGGACAGCGGCCAGGCGTGCGTGCATCAGCATCGCCAGGCCCTGGTCTGCGTGGCCTGGTCCGGATCGGTCGAAACCCCGGCACGCGCCGGGTAACATCAAGGGTCATTAACGCCAGATGCTGTCGCCCCATGATGTTGTCGCTGAAAGACCACCTGCCCGCCTGGAGCCACCCGTGGCTGCACTACATCGGCATCGCCCTGCATATCGTGCTGGTGCTGGTGATCGCCTGGCTGCTGCGGGTGCTTGCCCGCCGCCTGATCCGCCGCTTCGCCGAGCACTACACGCTGCCGCCGGAGATGGCGATGGGCGCGCGCCGGATCACCAGTTTCGTGGTCTATTTCAGCGCGCTGCTGTACATCCTCAGCCTGCTGGGCGCGTCGCCGTCGGTGCTGTGGACGGCCTTCACCGGTTTTGCCGCGGTGGGTGCGGTGGCGTTCTTCGCGGCGTGGAGCGTGTTGTCCAACATCTTCTGCACGCTGCTGATCTTCACCACGCGCCCGTTCCGCCTGCATGACTACATCGAGGTGCTGGAGAACGGCGAGAAGCCGGGCCTGAAGGGCCGGGTGATCGACGTGAACCTGATCTACACGACGCTGCAGGAAACCGGCAACGGCCACGAGGGCACGGTGCTGCAGCTGCCGAACAACCTGTTCTTCCAGCGCACGGTGCGGCGCTGGCGCGATCCCTCGCACGCGCCGGGTGGCATCCAGGGCGACGGCTGAGGGAAGGGTTTTCTTTGCAGGGCTGCGCCCTGCACCTGCCGAAGCCAAAGCCGAAGCAACAGCAACAGCGGGCTATCCGTGGGTTGGCGGGGTGGGTCCGGTTGAGGGGGACGCCGTAAACCCATCCATGAAGTGACCCCCTAAAGTTGGACAGTTGGGGGATCAGGCGGCCAGCGCGGCCTGCTCCCGGTACTTTACAGGACTCAAACCCTTTAATTTCAATCGGATACGGTCTTCGTTGTAGT
>JAFAFD010000063.1 GCA_023423675.1 Pseudomonadota bacterium
GCACCTGCGTGCGGCTGCTGCACCGCTGGGCCGAGCTACGCCAGCGCGCTGCCGAGGCTGATGTGCGATACCCGCACGTACACGTCTCACCCTTGCAGGCCAGCGACCTGTTCGATGATGTCTTCACCCCCATTGCCCGCGACGCCGCAGGCTCATTGGAGGTCAACATCCGGCTGCAGAAGGGCTTCGCCGCGTTGCAGCTGGCGCCCGATCCGGACATCGCCCGGGAGGCACGCAGGCATGCCGAATGGGCAATGGCCCGTGCGGTGGAGCGGCTGACCTTCGAGCCCGACCGTGAGGCGCTGCTGGCATCAGCGGTGGCTCCTCAGCCTTGAGGAGCCTCAGCTGACGATAGGGGCCGCGCGACATCGCCGTCACGTCCCATCGCGCATAACACCGCAGCCGGAATCAACCGGCTCCCTTGATGCCGTGGCCGCACCGACGTGACAACTGCCGTTACGCACTCTCCTTTAAACAGGCGCGCCGAGCGCGGCCTGGATGGCCTGAATTTCTTTCTGGCAGATGTGCGCGATGGCCTGGGGCCCTACCTGGCCATCTATCTGCTGTCGGTACACCACTGGCAGCCGGCCAGCATCGGTGCGGTCATGACGGTGTCGGCGATCATCGGGCTGATGACCCAGACACCTGCCGGGGCGTTGATGGACCGGCTGCACGCCAAGCGGATGACACTGGCGATCGCTGCGGTGCTGGTTACCGCTACGTGTCTGCTGCTGCCATGGACGCAGGGCTTCGCGGTGGTGGCATCCACCCAGGCGTTGAGTGCCGTGGCTGCCTCGGTGATTGCGCCGGCCATTGCGGCCATTTCGCTGGGCGTCAGCGGACCGCGCGCGTTTGCGCGGCGCATGGGGCGCAACGAGACCTTCAACCATGCCGGCAACGTCGTGGCGGCCCTGCTGGCCGGTGGCCTGGCCTACCTGTGGGGACCGACGGTGGTGTTCTACCTGATGGCAGCGATGACACTGGCAAGCGTGGCCGCCACGGCTGCGATTCCGGGAGCGGCCATTGACGATGCGCGGGCGCGCGGCCTGGTTCACGAGCCAAGGCAGGCGCACGCCCCCTCCCCCGCGCGGCTGCTGTTGCGGGATCGCCGATTGCTGCTGCTGGCCGCGTGCAGCTGCCTGTTCCACCTCGCCAATGCGGCGATGCTGCCGCTGGTCGGGCAGAAACTGGCGTTGAGCAGCCCGGCCCTCGCGACCACACTGACCGCCGGGTGCATCGTGGCCGCGCAGCTGGTGATGATTCCGCTGGCGTGGCTGGTGGGGGCGCGGGCGGACCGGTGGGGGCGGCGGCCGCTGCTGCTGGCGGGTTTTCTGATCCTGCCGATCCGTGCTGCGCTCTACCCTCTGTCCGATGCCCCGGCCTGGCTGTTGAGCGTGCAGCTGCTGGATGGCGTGGGTGCCGGCATTTTTGGTGCGCTGATCCCGATCATGGTGAGGGACCTGAGCGAAGGGAGCGGGCGCTTCAATGTCACCTTGGGCGCGGTCACGACCGTGTTCGGGGTGGGCGGCGCGCTCAGTCCCGCTCTGGCGGGCTTCATCGTGCAGCGCGCAGGCTATGATGCCGCCTTTCTGGTCCTGGCGGTCGTTGCCACGGCGGCAGTGCTGCTGGCGCTGAAGGTGCCGGAGACACGGGATACGCCGGCAATTGAGCATTCATGAGGCTTGGGTAGTACATGCACGTTGAAGCTTCGTCGATGATCATCTGGGCGGCCGTGGCGGCGACCATTGCCGGCCTGCTGTTCCGCCCTTTCCGCATTCCCGAATATGTCTGGGCTGTAGCCGCCGCGCTGCTGCTGCCACTGGCCGGGGCCGTGCCGGTCGCAACCTTCGTGGGCGCGGTGGCCGAGGGCCAGGATGTCTACCTGTTCCTGGTGGGCATGATGCTGCTGGCCGAGCTGGCGCGGCGCGAAGGGGTGTTCGACTGGTTGGCGCTGTACGCGGTACAGCACGCGGCCGGCTCGGGACGGCGCCTGTTCGATCTGGTATTCCTGGTCGGCACGGTGGTGACGGTCCTTCTGTCCAACGATGCCACGGCGGTGGTGCTCACCCCTGCGGTGTACGCGGCATGCCGGGTGGCCGGGGTCACGCCCCTGCCCTATCTGTTTGTCTGTGCATTCATCGCCAATGCCGCCAGTTTCGTGCTGCCCATTTCCAACCCTGCCAATCTGGTGGTATTTGGCGCACACATGCCGCCATTGCTGGAATGGCTGAAGCAGTTCGCGCTGCCTTCGCTGGCCGCCATCGCCGCCACATATGCCGTGCTGAGGCTGCTGTACCGCCGTGAGATTGCCCAGCCGATCTCGGTTTCGCCACAACAGCAGCCGCTGTCCCCTGGAGGCCGCTTGGCAGCTGGGGGTGTGGTGTTCACCGGAACGGTGCTGGTGGTCACCTCCGCACTGAATGGTCGTCTGGGGCTGATGACATTCTGTGCCGGGCTGCTGAGCGTGGCCGCCGTATCCCTGGCGCAACGGCGCAGCCCCCTGCCGCTGCTGCGCCATGTTTCCTGGAGCGTGCTGCCGCTGGTGGCGGGGCTTTTCGTGCTGGTGGAGGCAGTCGCGCAGACCGGGGTGATCCAGCAGGCGGCGGACGCACTGGAGACCCTGGCGCGCAGCTCGACCAGCCACGCTGGCTGGGTTGCGGGCATTGCCTCCGCCCTGCTGAGCAATGTGGCCAATAATCTGCCGGTAGGCCTGGCGGCCGGGTCCGTGGCGCAGGCGGCGGATCTGCCCGCGCAGGTGCGGGCCGCACTGCTGGTCGGCGTCGACCTGGGGCCCAACCTGTCCGTGACCGGTTCACTGGCGACGCTGTTGTGGCTGGTGGCGCTGCGACGTGAGGGCGAGCACGTAGGCGCCCTCGATTTCCTGCGTGTAGGGATCCTGGTGATGCCCCCCGCCCTAATCGGTGCGTTGCTGCTGCTGTAACTGTGGGTGATTCGGCGCGGCTTCGGCGGCGTAATGGTCACCCACGCATGGTCACTGGCCTGCCGCTGTTCGAGGTAACGCTGCGAGGCGCCCATCCCACGCACCATGCGCTCGATCAGGGCGATATCCGCGGTATCGTCGGTACCCGCGTACTGCTCAGGGTCCCGATTGATCTCCGCGCTGACGGCATGCAGTCTGTCGCCTTCTGACACGAAGTGAACCCGGGCAATGCAGAAGCCGGTCCAGCTACGGTGCATGTAAAGCGTACTCCCCTCGTAGTAAAGGAACCACTTGTCCTCCATTTCCAAGGGCAGCAGGCCATGCCGCACGCAGGCGGACTCCGCGGCATCGAGGTCAAAGTCGAGCTTCAGTGCAATATGGCGGGCGGGGAGCGGCTTGGTTTTCCAGTCAGTAGCGGTGGCGATGGTGGGCATCATGAACCTTCGGAGGGGTGCCGGCC
>JAFAFD010000268.1 GCA_023423675.1 Pseudomonadota bacterium
GGCGACATCTTCTCCAGGTTGATCTGGTGCATGATCCCGTTGCCCGGCGGAATCACATCCACGTTCTTGAAGGACTGTTTGGTCCAGTCGATGAAATGGAAGCGGTCCTCGTTGCGCCGATCCTCGATGACGCGGTTGCGGGCAAAGGCTTGCGGGTCGTAACCGCCGCACTCCACCGCCAGCGAGTGATCCACGATCAACTGCACCGGCACCACCGGATTCACCGCAGCCGGGTCGCCGCCCTGCTCCGCGATGGCATCGCGCAAGCCCGCCAGATCCACCAGCGCGGTCTGGCCGAGGATGTCGTGGCAGACCACGCGCGCCGGGAACCACGGGAAGTCGAGGTCGCGGCGGCGTTCGATCAATTGGGTCAGGTACGCATCGCGCTTCGCCGGATCGGCCTTGCGCACGATGTTCTCGGCGTGCACGCGCGCGGTGTAGGGCAGCGCGGCGTACGCACCGGGGCGGATCGCCTCCACGGCGGCGCGGGTATCGAAGTAGTCGAGCGAGGTGCCCGGGAGAGGCTTGCGGAAAGGCTGGCTCATCGTGGCGGGATGCCTGCAGTGGGATCAGGTTGCCGCGACGTCGGTGAACGACGACGCGCAGGAACCATTATCCCACCGCAGGCATGACCGCAGAGAACGCCCCGGATTTCAGGGCGTCACGGGCGTTGCGACCTCAATGGACGTCGATCAGGCCGTCGAGGATGCTGGGTGGCAGGAAGGTGTCACCGACCTTGTAGCCGGGCAGGCGCGCAGCCATGTCGGCATCCACGGTGAGCTTGGTCCACATCAGCACGTCGTTGTAGCTCACGGCGACGCCTCCGATCTCGACCGCACGCTGGCTCACGACTTCGCCACCGATATGCGACTTCTCGATGCTCATGTTGTTCCACTGGTTGTCGAACACGCTCTGCAGCATGATCCGGTCGCCCCCGTTGACCAGCGATTTGTTGCTGGTGATGTGCCCCATGTCGAGCAGCACCGGGTTATCGAACAGTTCGGGCTGGGTGTAGCCGCGGTTGAAGTTGAAATCCGCGCGCGTCCAGAACTCGTTGGTTGACGGATTGAGCAGGAAGCGCAACGGATGGTTGGGGTCCGCCGCGATCTGTCGCGCCGCGTGGCGACGCATCTGCGATGTGCTGCTGCCGATCAGGACTTGCCCTTCCGGCAGCGGAGACAGCCGCCCGTTCACGACCGGAAGCTCGCTCACTTCGGTGAGGGGCCTTGCCGCGGCAGTTCCACCCGGCAGCGACAAGGCCGGGGTGCCATTTGCCGTTGTGGCGATCGGTTGGAAGACGCTGTTATCCAAGGTGTAGTACTGCAGGCGCCCGCCTTCCGTGGGGATCGAGGTCATCGAGCGGTCGTTGATTGCCCATGTGTCGTTGATCGGGCGGGCGGTGGACACCAGCACTTCCGTGTCCTGCGTGACCCGGTAAGCCACCGGCACCTTGTCCACCAAACCACTGGGTGCGACCTCAATGCCGAACTGCGGATCCATGCCGCTGTAGGTACCGTCCGGGTTGCGCACATGCCCGGGTGCGTTCGGGTCAATGTTGTCGAGGTAGTTGCGAACCTGCAGGTAGATCTCGGGCGGGATGCCGACCGGTGAGATACCGATGTCGGTAGGCCGTGCCGTCCGGGATGGCGAGAAGTAGCTGCCCGTCGGCGCATTCGGCGCCTGCCACTGGTAGACGATGGTGCCTTCGGGAATCGTCCTGACTTCCACCGGGCGTGTGAAGTCGATCCCCGCCAGGTGCGAGTCGCTGACCGTTGCGCCATTGCGGCCGTAGTACTCCGCGGCGGTGGCACGACGCCCCGCAATCACCTCCGGCGTGGCGGCAGGTTCCAGCTCCAGGCGCCGCGGGGCACCTTCGATGGCGAGCGGCCCGTTCGCGGGCGGTGCCGCGTCATCGGCAAGGCGATAGACGCCGTCGGGGCCCTGGGTCAGCAGCTGCGGTTCAACCGCAGGCCCCGTGACCGGGCGTCCGGTTTCGTCGATGTAGCGGGCGCCGCCGGTCACGTTGTCCGCGGCACCGGCGACGTTGTCCGCGGCGCCTGCCGCGCCGGGCAGTTTGATCTTCGGAATCTTGACCGGAATGATCATCGACGCCACGTCGAACGTGATGCCGCCCAGCGCCTCGCCGTAGCGGCCCTGCGTCCAGGCTTCGCCGATGTGGTCGAACATGTTCGGCAGGCCTTCGATCATGGTCTGCCCGGTTTCCATGCCGCGCTGCGCGCTGGGCGCCCAAGCCGGCGCGTTGCCGCCAGTGGCCAGGTCGACCACGATGCCGGTCGGGCTCAGGTCGTAGGCCGTGCGCGCCAAGGCGCCGATACCTACCACGAAGCCCCAGGCCGCGTTCTTGAAGCCGCTGCCGAAACCGAGCAGCTGGCCGCCGAAGGTGGTTTCACCGTTGCCGCGGATGCCCAGCACCAGCTCGCGCATTTCCGGAGTGAAGGCTTCATTACCTTCGGTGGCTTCGTTGATGCTGCCGTCGCGCAGCCAGCTCAGGCGCGCATCCGGATCCTCCTTGACGATCTGGCGCATCAGCGCCGCCTGGCCTTCCGGATCCAGGCCTTCCATCTCGGTCACCAGCGCGCGCACGCGGGCTTCGTAATCGTCTGTCCACGCGGTACGCACGCCCGTGTCCATCACCCGGTCACGCGCGGCCAGCACGTCCTCACGGCTGTCGGCATCGGTTTCCAGCCGGTTGCCCATCAGCGTTTCGTACAGCGGCTGGTCGATGGTGACGGTACCGCCACCGCGGTACAGCGACAGGCCTTCATCACCCAGCGCGTCGGACAGGTTTTCGTCGCTCAGGAAGCCTTCGATCAGGTCGTCGCCATGCATGCGCTCGTACACGGCCACGAAGCGGGCCTGTGCATCCGGATCGCCAGCGCGCGAGTCGTACTCGGCCTTGTAGGCCTCCAGCTGGCCCGCGTGCTGTTCCTCGCTCGTCGCGGCCAGTTCGCCGTACTCGCCGGTGTATTCGCCAGCATCCACGTCGAGGTCATGGATGTCGCGCGATGCCTCGATGTCCACCGCCGTCGTGCCCTGCACGCCCGTGATCAGGTCCAGGCCGCCGTCTTCAAGCCCCTGCAGCTGGTCGGAACCCAGGTTCTCCAGGATTTCGGCCTTGAACCAGGAATCGCCCATGCCCGGATCCTGCTCCGCCAGCGCCTCCAGCACCTGCTGCTGCGATACCGGATCCATGTCCTGCAGCTCGCCCAGCGCGTAGTTCAGGCGCTTCTCGTAGTCGTCCTTCCACATCGTCTTCTTGCCGACGTCGAGGATGTCGCTGGCGATCTCGTCGGCGCTACCGGCATCGATGCGTTCGCCGTCCAGCGAGCCCAGCTGTTCCACCATCTCGCCGCTGGCATCCAGGCGGCGGATACCGACCGGCTGGCCTTCCGCGTCGTACTCGGTGATGACCTGCGTGCCGTCGGCATTGGTGACGGTGGTACGGCTGTCGATCACCGGAAGGTCTTCGACCTGCTCGAAGTCGATGGTCTGCTGCACGCTGCCGTTCGCAGCGGTCGCCACCTGCTGGGTGAGGTTGCCTTCCGCATCCAGGGTGTAGGTGGTCTTGCTGCCGTCGGCTGCGGTATCCACCACCTGCGTGCCGCCATCCGACGTGGTGGTCTCGGTCCGGTTCAACCCGTCTCGCTTGAACAGCTCTTCGCCGTCCGCGCCGACAAGCCGCTGCGACAGCAGCGCCGGCGGCACATCCTCGGAACCGTCCGGCGCCGCGTGCACGCGGTATTCCATGCGCGCGCCGGAGTCGTAGATGTGGGTGACGGTGGAAACGCCTTCGCGACCGGGCACCGATTCCACCTTGGTGCGGCTGACTTCACCGGTGTCGAACAGGACATCGCCGTTGCGCGCCAGTTCGCGGATCCGCAGCGGCTGCGGGGTTTCCAGGTCGGTGCCGGCTTCGCGCACGGTGACCGACTGCACCTGGAATCCGCCCTGCTCGCCGTTGCGGAGCACCATGTGCTGGACGATCTGCTGCGCTTCGTCGCCTTCGCCGCCGTAGCTGTCGGTGATGATGCTGCCGCTGCCGTCGGGCGCGTCTTCCACGGTGCGCGTGGGCAAGCCGGTGGTCGTCGCTTCGCCGTTGGCGACCACGGTGCGGCTCTCCAGCGGCACGCGCGCGGCCGGGCCGGTGGCGCCGGGTTCGTACACCTGCGTGGTGACGACCGGGTTGCCGGCCGCATCCTCGCCCTGGGTCTGCACGATCCGGGTGCCGTCCTCGTACGTGGAGGTGCGCGAGGTCACCCCGTCCACCGTCTTGAACTGGCCAGGCTGCGTCGGCGTCTCCGCCTTGTATTCCTCGACGACGAAATCCGCTTCGAGCCGCGCCAGCGCAAGGTCGTAGGCGTTGGTGATCTTCTGGATGTCGCCGTGGCGCCCTTCCTGGGTGGCGGTGTTGATCGTCGTCTCGCGGCTGTTCGCCAGGTTGGTGCGCGTGTCTTCCGGCGTTGCGCCCACCACGGTGCCGCCGGTGTCGTGGTCGGCCTGCGCAATCGCCTCTTCCGGCGTCTCGATCTTCGGCGGCGGCGGGGGCGGGGGCGGCGGCGGCACGTAAACCGGGCGCGCGATCAGGTAGGACTCGTCAAGCATGGGGGCGTCTCGAAGGCGGCAATCCGCAGATAACCCGAGGGTTCCACAAGGCGGGTCCCGGGCTCAATCCGGGCTCACCCTAGGTGGTTCTGGTTCGTGAACGCCGGGTTCAGCGCGCAACCCCGCCACCGGGGGTTTACGGGAGACGTTCCCTGCCCTTACGCCGTGGCCTTCGTTGCGCAACCACGCCGCTGCATCTCAGGGGGCGTGCGCGTCCCCCGCCAGCGCGGCGTCCCACGGCGGATACCGTCCAAAGCGCGCTTCCAGGAAGTCCACGAACGCGCGCACCCGTGGCGGCACGAAGCGGCGCTGCGGCATGACCGCATGGATGCCGGTTTCGCCCAGCGGGCACTGCGGCAACACCTGCACCAGGCGGCCTGCACGCAGGTCGGCGGCCACGTGCCAGTGCGAGAACATGCCGATGCCCTCGCCCGCCACCGCGGCGTCGCGCAGCAGTTCGCCAAGGGTGCTTTCCAGCCGGCCACTGACGTGCACGTCGACAGGGGTGCCGTCGGGTTCCTGCATGCGCCAGCTGTCGCGGCGACGGTGGCTGTCGAACAGCAGCAGGCAGGCGTGCGTTTCCAGGTCCTTCGGCGCGGCGGGCGCGCCGTTGCGCTGCAGGTAGGCAGGTGAAGCCGCCAGCACGCGCCGGTTCGCCGCGATCCGGCGCGAGACCAGGCTGGAGTCATCCAGCTCGCCAATGCGGATGGCCAGGTCGAAACCGTCGCCCACCAGGTCAACAGTCTGGTCCGACAGGTGCGCCACCACCCGCACCCGTGGGTGCAGGGCCATGAACTCGGGCAACAGCGGCGATACCCACATGCGGCCGAACGTGGCGCCCATGGTGACGCGCAGGTTGCCAGCCACGTCGGTGCCGGCCTGGCGCAGTCCGCTGGCAAGCGCGTCGAATTCATCAACCAACGGACGGCCGCGTTCGGCCAGGGCCAGCCCCTCGGGCGTGGGGTGCAGGCGGCGCGTGGTCCGCTGCAGCAGGCGCACGCCCAGCGCGTCTTCGAGCCGCTTCAGCCGCTGGCTGGCCACCGCGACCGACAGGTCCAGGCTGCGCGCGGCGGCGCTGATCGAACCGGTGTCGAGCACGCGCAGGAACAGGGCGATGTCGTCGATGCGGTCCATTTTCAATGCTTTATTGAAAGTGATTGGCGATATACGCAGTTTTTCGAAATGAATGCAATCGCGAGACTGCGCCTCCGTCCCCACCGCGCCCGTCGCACCGTCGCCATGGCTTCCGCACCCGCCCAGTCCCCCTCCTCCCCCGACACCAGCCGCATGCCGCTGGCCGTGTATGCGCTGACCGCGGGCGCGTTCGGCATCGGTACCACCGAGTTCGTGATCATGGGCCTGTTGATGCAGGTCGCCGCCGACCTGCAGGTGAGCATCGCCAGCGCCGGGCTGCTGATCTCGGGCTACGCATTGGGGGTGTTCGTGGGCGCACCGCTGCTGACGGTGGCCACTGGCCGGCTGCCGCGCAAGGCCGTGCTGGTGGGGCTGATGGTGCTGTTCACCTTGGGCAACCTGGCCTGTGCACTGGCGCCCGATTACGCCTGGCTGATGGCCGCGCGCTTTGTCACCTCGCTGGCCCACGGCACCTTCTTCGGCGTGGGTGCGGTGGTGGCCACCGGGCTGGTGGCACCGGCGCGCAAGGCCTCGGCGATCTCGTTGATGTTCACCGGACTGACCGTGGCGACCCTGCTGGGCGTACCGGCGGGCGCGTGGCTGGGCCTGCACTTCGGCTGGCGCTCCACCTTCTGGGCGGTGACGGGCATCGGTGTACTGGCGACGATCATCATTGCCACGCTGGTGCCGCGCGAACGCAACGCGCCTGCAGCTGTGCCGCTGCGCAAGGAGCTGGATGCGATCCTCGATCCGCAGGTGCTGCTGGGCCTGCTGATGACGGTGCTTGGCTTCGGCGGCGTGTTCACCGTCTACACCTACATCCAGCCGCTGCTGACCCAGGTCACCGGCTTCACCGACGCGGCCGTGTCGCCGATCCTGCTGGTCTTCGGCGTGGGCATGATCGCCGGCAACCTGCTGGGTGGCCGCTGGGCGGATCGCAAGCTGCGCGCGGCGCTGCTTGGCACCTTGCTGGTGCTCGCGCTGGTGATGGCGGCAATGGGCCTGGTGCTGGAACAGCGCTGGGCGATGGTCGGCTTCACCGGCCTGCTGGGCGCGGCGGCCTTCGCCACCGTGTCGCCGCTGCAGCTGTGGGTGCTGCAGAAGGCCGGCGCGGCGCAGAGCCTGGCGTCCAGCCTGAACATCGGCGCCTTCAACCTGGGCAATGCGCTGGGCGCATGGCTGGGCGGCGCGGTGATCGCCAGCGGCGGTGGGCTGAAGCTGCTGCCGTTCGTGGCCGCGCTGGTGCCGCTGTCCGCATTCGCAGTGGCGCTGTGGAGCCTGCGGCTGGAAACCCGGCGCAAGACGCGCGTGGGCATCGCGTCTTCTGCAGCCACGCCGCCGCAGCTGCAGCCGTGCCTGCAGGGCGCCTCCGACTGAACCCGACTTCCCCATCCCAAGGAACCTTCCATGGATTATCGATTCCTCGGCGCTTCCGGCCTGAAAGTGCCCGCACTCAGCTTCGGCACCGGCACGTTCGGCGGCAAGGGCGCGCTGTTCGGCGCCTGGGGTGATACCGACGTGGCCGGGGCGAAGCGCTTGGTCGACGTCTGCCTGGACGCGGGCTTGAACCTGTTCGACTCGGCGGACGTGTATTCCGGCGGGGCGGCCGAAGAAATCCTGGGCGCGGCGATCAAGGGCCGGCGCGACCAGGTGCTGATTTCCACCAAGGCGACGCTACCGCATGGCGATGGCCCGAACGAGGCGGGGTCATCGCGCTGGGCGTTGATCCGCGCGGTGGAGGCCGCGCTCAAACGGCTCGGCACCGACACCATCGATCTGTTCCAGCTGCACGCATTCGACGCGATGACCCCGGTGGAGGAAACCGTGTCCACGCTGGACGACCTGGTACGCGCCGGCAAGCTGCGCTACCTGGGCGTATCGAACTTCGCCGGCTGGCAGTTGATGAAGTCGCTGACGACGGCCGATCGCCACGGCTGGTCGCGCTACGTGGCGCACCAGGCCTATTACTCGCTGATCGGCCGCGATTACGAAGCCGAGCTGATGCCGCTCGGGCTTGACCAGGGCGTGGGCGCGGTGGTGTGGAGCCCGCTGGGCTGGGGGCGCCTCACGGGCAAGGTGCGGCGCGGCCATCCGCTGCCGCAGGGGCGGCTGCAGTCACAGGCCTCGTTGGACGCCGGCCCGCCGGTGGACGAGGCATTGTTGTATCGCGTGGTCGATATGCTGGACGAGATTGCGGCCGAAACCGGCAAGACCGTCGCGCAGATCGCACTGAACTGGCTGCTGCGCAGGCCCACCGTATCGACCGTGGTGATAGGCGCGCGCAACGAGGAACAGCTGCGCCAGAACCTGGGCGCGGTGGGCTGGCAGCTGGACGCCACGCAGGTGGCGAGGCTCGACGCCGCCAGTGCGCGGCCGGTCGGATATCCCCATTACCCGTACTGGAACAACCCAGGCTTCGGCGCGCGCAACCCGCCGCCAGTGCCTACCGGCAGATCGCCGGAGTCGTGATTGCGCAAAGCGCATCTGGTCGGAACGCTGCATCGTCGTGATGCCGGTGTGTCGCGCGCGGCCAGGTCGATAGAGTGCGTTTCCGAACACGCATTCCGCCTTGTCACTCGCCGATGCCCGCCCTGCCCGCTTCCGTCGCCCGACGCTTCACGCAGCTGCTGCTTGGGCTGTTCCTGTACGGCATCGGCATCAGTCTGATGGTGCGCGCCGGCATCGGCGTGGCGCCGTGGGACGTGCTGACGCAGGGCGTGTCGCGGCAAAGCGGGCTGTCGTTCGGACTGGTCACCAACCTGATCGGCGTGGCGGTCCTGCTGTTGTGGCTGCCGATCCGCGAGACGCCCGGCCTGGGCACGTTGTTGAACGTGCTGCTGATCGGGCCCAGCGCGCAGTTCGGGCTGGGGCTGTTTCCGCAGTTGCACGACGCATGGCTGCTGCAGGCGTCGATGTTCGCGTGCGGGCTGGCGGTGCTGGCCTTGGCTACCGGCCTTTACATCGGCGCGCGCTTCGGGCCCGGGCCACGCGACGGCCTGATGACCGGCCTGCACCGGCGCACCGGCTGGCCGATCGCCGTAGTGCGCACGCTGATCGAGGCGACGGTGCTGGTCACCGGCTGGTGGCTGGGCGGCACCGTGGGCTGGGGCACGTTGGCCTTCGCCCTGCTGATCGGCCCGATGTGCGGACACACGCTGCGCTGGTTCGCGGTCACGCCCGCGGCCGCCACCCGGCCCGACTGCCCCGACCCGGCGGCTTCCTGACCTGGCGCTTGGCCGCACGCCACGACCCGCGTGGCGGTGCATCGCCGTTGCGCTTTGCGAGGCCGCCCCGTTTCGGGCAAGGTGCGCGCTTCCGTACGTGAGCGTATGCGCGCCCGCCATGCTCGAAGCACAGCTCGAAACCTCGCCCTACCCGCACCTGCTGGCCCCGCTGGACCTGGGCTTCACCACCCTGCGCAACCGGGTGCTGATGGGCTCGATGCATACCGGGCTGGAAGACCACAAGCGCGACTTCCCCAAGCTGGCTGCCTACTTCGCCGAACGCGCGGCCGGTGGTGTGGGGCTGATCGTGACCGGCGGCTTCGCGCCCAACCTGGAAGGCTGGCTCAAGCCCTTCGCCGGCAAGCTGAGCTGGCCGTGGGAGGCGCGCAAGCACCGCCAGGTCACGGCCGCGGTGCATGCGCACGACGCCAGGATCTGCCTGCAGCTGCTGCACGCGGGGCGCTACGCCTACCACCCCCTGTCGGTGGCGCCGTCGCGGATCAAGGCGCCGATCAACCCGTTCACGCCGCGGGCGCTGACCGCGCGCGGCATCGAACGCCAGATCAGCGGCTTCGTCACCGCTGCCAAGCTGGCGCGCGACGGCGGCTACGACGGCGTGGAGATCATGGGTTCGGAGGGCTACCTGCTCAACGAGTTCACGGTGCCGCGCACCAACCAGCGCGACGACGCCTGGGGCGGCAGCGTGGACAAGCGCATGCGCTTCGCGGTGGAGATCGTGCGCCGGGTGCGCGAAGCCTGCGGTCCGGACTTCATCGTGGTCTACCGGCTGTCGATGCTGGACCTGGTGGACGGCGGCAACGACTTCGACGCCATCGTGCAGCAGGCCCGCGCGGTGGAAGCCGCGGGTGCCACGCTTATTAATACCGGCATCGGCTGGCACGAGGCACGGATCCCGACCATCGTCACCTCGGTGCCGCGCGCGGCGTTCACCGGCGTCACCGCCAAGCTGCGCCCGCACGTGGGCGTGCCGCTGGTGGCGACCAACCGCATCAACATGCCGGAGGTGGCCGAAGCCGTGCTCGCCGCCGGCCACGCCGACATGGTGTCGATGGCCCGCCCGCTGCTGGCCGATCCGCAGTGGGTGGCCAAGGCCCGCAGCGGCCGCGCCGACCGCATCAACACCTGCATCGCCTGCAACCAGGCCTGCCTGGACCACGTATTCGAGAACAAGCGCGCCAGCTGCCTGGTGAATCCGCGCGCCTGCGCGGAAACCGAATTGAAGTACGAACGCGCCGCTGCACCGAAGACGATTGCCGTTGTCGGCGCGGGCCCCGCGGGCCTGGCCTGCGCCACGGTGGCGGCCGAACGCGGGCACCGCGTGACCCTGTTCGACGCCGCGCCAGAGCTGGGCGGGCAGTTCAACCTGGCCAAGCGCATCCCGGGCAAGGAAGAGTTCCACGAAACCTTGCGCTACTTCCGCCACAAGCTGGCCGAAACCGGGGTCAACCTGCAGCTGCAGACCACCGCCGATGTGGACACCCTGGCCGGCTTCGACGAGGTGGTGGTGGCCACCGGCATCAGCCCGCGCAAGGTCGCCTTCCCCGGTGCCGATCATCCGATGGTGGTCAGCTATCTGGATGTGCTGCTGGGCAGGGTCAAGGCCGCGGACAAGGTGGCGATCATCGGTGCCGGCGGCATTGGCTTCGATGTCGGCGAGTTTCTTGTGCATGAAGGCCCCTCGCCGTCGCTGGAGCCGGCCCGCTGGATGGCCGAATGGGGTGTGGACCCCAGCTTCGAGAGCCGTGGCGCACTGGCTGCGCCGCAACCGGAACCCGCAGCACGCAAGGTCTGGCTGCTGCAGCGCAGCCCGGGCAAGCCCGGTGCCAAGCTGGGCAAGACCACCGGCTGGATCCACCGCGCCACGCTCAAGGCCAAGGGCGTGAAAATGCTGGGCGGGGTCGAGTACCTGGGCGTGGACGATGCCGGGCTGCGTGTCCGCGTTGATGGCCAGGAACAGCAGCTGGACGTTGGCACGGTGGTGATCTGCGCCGGCCAGGAACCTCGCCGCGAACTGGCCGACGCCTTGCGCGCCGCCGGCCGCAGCGTGCATGTCATCGGCGGCGCGGATGTCGCCGCCGAGCTGGATGCAAAGCGGGCCATCGACCAGGGCAGCCGCCTGGCCGCCGCCCTCTGAGGCACGTCAGCAGCATCCATCTGCTCCCGGGTAAGCGCAGTACGCCCGGGAACGGCGCGTCCGGACAACGGGAGGCAACGCGTCGAATCCAGGATGCGCCACGCTCACCCAGGCGAACGGCGGCGGCTGCAGCCCCCCTGAAAACGCGGCGCAAATCACACTTGCACCCGGCTTGAAGCCGCCGCCAGCATGAGCTTGACGCCGCCTTTGGCTGTGTCCGCAAAAAGCTGAATACGCGTACCCGCGGTGAAAAGCCCCCC
This sequence comes from Pseudomonadota bacterium, assembly GCA_023423675.1. Lineage (GTDB taxonomy): Bacteria > Pseudomonadota > Gammaproteobacteria > Xanthomonadales > Xanthomonadaceae > Stenotrophomonas. The sequence goes on from JAFAFD010000268.1 coordinate 11,397, forward strand.
TGCAACAAACCTGAATGTCAAGAAATCCCATTCAGGATGAGTTTTGGGTTGCCCCCCTAACTTGCGCCCACTTCCGCTCACCCACCAGTTCTGGTGAGCAGGCGCAGCCCTCCCCACTCTGATTGAGGGCTGCCCACGGGGCGGCCCCGATGCCACGGCCGCCTCCCCATAACGCCAAGTCGCAGTGTTGTCCGGCTCCTTCAGGGAGGCAGGTCGGCTGCGGCCCACACGGAGCAAGGAGATTTATGAAACTGGCTTGGATTCTCTGGCTGTCGCAGATGTTGCCGCAGCCGGCAGCCGATTCGTTGTGCTTGAGCACGACTGTTTACCTGGAAGCCCGCGACCAGACCCTGCAGGGACAGCAGGCGGTTGCCGAAGTTGCCCTGCGGCGGCTGGACAGTGGCCTGTGGGGGGACTCGATGTGCCAGGTGGTCACCGCGCGCAAGCAGTTCGCCCCGACCCTGGTCGCCCCCGGCACCCAACTGCGCAATGACGATGCCTGGGCCGAAGCCGTGGATGTGGCCTTCGCCGCCGAGCGCAACTGGGCCCTGCCCAGCGGCCAGCGCAAGGAAATCGTTCCTGGTGCCAGCCACTTCGCCGCCCACGCCATTGCCAGCCCGAGCTGGCGCAATGCCTACCAGGTGGCGACCATCGGCGGGCACACCTTCTATAAGGTGCAATCGCTGAAGCCGCGCGCTACCGGTGCCTGATCCCGGCACTGCCGCAACCGCCTGATACCAGTCACCACACCGCGTAACGCGCTTGTGGCGATAATGCGGGAGTCCCTTCACTCCCGAGGTATCTGATGAAGCTCTACAGCAAACCCGGCGCCTGCTCGCTGGCCGACCATATCGCGCTGATCTGGTCCGGCCTGCCGTTCGAGGTACAGATCGTGGACTACGCGACGATGAAGTCGCCCGAGTACATGAAGATGAACCCGGCCGGCGCAGTGCCGGTGCTGGAAGACGAGGGCTGGGTGCTGACCCAGAACGCGGCCATCCTGCACTACATCTGCGACAAGGCCCCAGCTTCCGGCCTGGAAGGCGGCAACGACATCCGCGCCCGAGCCGAGGTAAATCGCTGGCTGTCGTTCGTCAACGCCGACCTGCACCCGACCTATTACCCGATCTTCGGCTCGACCAAGTACCTGGAAGACGAGGCAGTCATCGCGCGTACCCAGGAGAACTCGCGGCAGAAGCTGAAGGCGCTGTACCAGCGTATCAACGACCGTCTGGCCGAGGTGGACTGGCTGGGCGGCACGCCGCGCGCTTCCATCGCTGACGCCTACACCTATGTGACCCTGCGTTGGGCCCGCGGCCTGAAGATCGACCTGGCCGGCATGGACGCACTGGACCGTTTCGAGCAACGCATGCAGGCCGATCCGGCGGTACAGGCGGCACTGAAGGCTGAAGGCCTGGACTGAGCCAGCCACAGCCTGCCTGACCCACGGGCCGCCGTTTGCAATAGCGGCGGCCCCTTGCGTCCGCGGCAGCCCTGGTGATCAGCCGATTTCGCGGATTACCCGGCCCTGACCATCACGCAACAGGCTTGGCTGCACCTCGATCTGCAGGCGCCCACCAGGTAGCACGTAGACACCACGCACTGGCCGCAGCTGATCGACCATCGCCTGCAGGCTGGCATCGGAGAGCACACAGCGCGCATCGTCGGCATCGGCCTGCACGTCATCCACCCGCCCCGGCTCAAAGCGCCATTGACGGTCCTTGCCGATCATCACCAGCGGCTTGTCATGCAACAGCCGCAATGGCAGCAGCTCCAGCACACTGGCCACCTGGGCGGCGCCCAGCACCAGGGTGGTGGTCTGCCCCTCGCTACGCCAGTCCAGGGTTTCCAGCAGCAGCATGCCGGTACTTGAGCCCTCGCGCAGACTGCCGGCCTGCACCTGCGCGGCCACGGCCGGATCACGCAGCAGCGAGTCGCGTCCCAGCTCGGTGATCCACAGCGGCATGGCCGGTTGCATCACCGCCAATGCGCCCATCGTCGACCAGCGGCGCACAGCGGCCATCTCGTCGTCGGTCAAGCCCAGCATCTGCAGAAAGCACAGGCGACCATTGACGGTATCGATCTGCCCCAACTGCGGATCCGGTACGAACGCCAGGTGGCGCAGCTGGGTGGGCTCGTCCAGCGCGATCGGGCCATTGGCATCCAGGTGATGGCCCGCTTCGAAGACATTGCCGCTGCGGAACACATAGCGCGCCAGGTTCTGCAGCAGATCGAGCGGCCACAGCGGCGGCTCGCTGCTGCTGTCCTGCTCAGGCGCTGCGGCCAGCCGGAAGCTCAATTCAAAGCCAAAGCCGCTTTCCTGCGGGTCATCACTCTGCTTGTCGTACAACTCGGACAGGCCGTAGCTGATGTAGTGCCAATGCGGTCGCGGCGAGGGGTTCCAATAGATGCTGACCCCATCGAGAGGGTCATCCCCCCCCAGCGTATGCGACAGGCCCGTGCCGTAATGACGCGGTGCCTGCCCGGGGTAAAGCCGCGCAAGCGCAGCATTGATCGCATCCCAGCCTGCGGTGCCGGTGTCGTCGTTTGCCGCCATGCCGGCACTCCTGAGGAAACAAGCTGCATGATAGTGCCTGCGCAACACCCTTCAGCGCATTGCGCGGCATCATCGCAACGGTACCTGGACTGTGCTCAGGCCTGCACGAGCGCCCGGGTTTCCTCCAGCCAGCGGCTGGCAAATGCAGGACTCTTGGCCTTGCCCAATGCCGTGGCCAGCTCCGGCCACAACTGCTCAAGCCCCACGGCAGTCTTGCTGCGGTCGATCTTGAGTTGGATCAGGTAGCCCTTCAGGCCCAGATGCTTGCGCACCGATTCGGCCATCCAGTCGCGCAGCTGCTGGTAGCGCAGCGGATCATCACCCAACTGGGTGGTCACGGGCAGCGCCGGTGCCTTGTCGGCGCTTCCGCCGACGGCTTCGATCAGCTGCAATGCCTGCAGCTGCGCCAGCACATCCTCCGGTGCGCGCAACCCCTGTGCCATCTGCCCCAGTTCGCGTGCATCGCGCTGCCCGTCCACCAACAGCAGCACCGAGCGCAAGGCAGGTGCCAGCTTCAGACCACGGTTCTCGATCTCCAGACGGCCAGCAGCCGTCTTGGCATAGATGAATGCCATTCCCCCTCCCTCTTTTGTGCATCGCAATACGGCCTGGCGCGCATTGCCGGGGCCCCCGCCCCGGCATGGACAACTTCATCTGCGTGCCTGCCGCCCCCTTGCGACCACTACCGCACTCCCGGCCGATGGCCTGGTGGCGCACTATTTCCCCAGCGCGCGGCGGATTTCCTCCAGTGCGCCCGGGTCGTCGAGTGTCGACAGATCGCCCGGATCACGCCGCTCCGCCAATGCCTGCAGTGAACGCCTCAGCAGCTTACCGGAACGGGTCTTGGGAAGCGCGTTGACGATATGCACGTGGGCCGGCCGCGCCACCGCACCCAGGGAAGCGGTGACCTGCTGCACCATCTCCGCCGCCAGCCGGGCCGCGTCATCGTCGGCACGGGCCTGTTTCAGGGTGACAAACACCAGCGGCACCTGCCCCTTCAACTCGTCGTACACGCCAATCACTGCCGCTTCGGCAACCCGCGGATGCGCGGAGATGGCCTCCTCGATCTCACGCGTGCCCAGGCGGTGCCCGGCCACATTGATCACGTCATCGGTGCGGCCGAGGATGAAGGTATAGCCATCGTCATCGCGGATGGCCCAGTCCAGCGAGCTATACAGCAATTCGTTGAAGTGGCTGAAATAGCTTTTCAGGAAGCGTTCGTCATCGTTCCAGACCGTGCTCATGCAGCCCGGCGGCAACGGCGGCTGGATCACCAGTACGCCCTTCTGCCCGGCCGGCACTTCGGCCCCGGTCTGCTCATCGATCACCTTCATCCGATACCCCAGATTGGGGAAGCCGGGCGAACCGAACTTGACCGGTTTCATTTCCAGGCCCGGCAGCAAGGTCAATGCCGGCCAACCGGTTTCGGTCTGCCAGTAATTGTCGATGACGGGCTTGTGCAATGCGCCGCTGATCCACTGCGCGGTGGGCTCGTCCAGCGGCTCGCCGGCCAGGAACAGGTATTTCAGCTCGGACAGATCGTGACGGTCGATGAAGTCCACGTCATGCTTTTTCAGCACACGTATCGCGGTGGGCGAAGAGAACATGGTGCGCACGCCGTACTGCTCGCATAGCGCCCACCAGATGCCGGCATCGGGATTGATCGGCAGGCCTTCGTACAACAGCGAGGTGCAACCACCAATCAGTGGCCCATAGACGTTGTAGGAATGGCCTACCGCCCAGCCCACATCGGAGGTCGAGAACATCACCTGCCCGGGCGCGCAATCAAACACCGTACGCATCGACTGCGCCATCGCTACCGCATAGCCGCCGACGTCGCGCTGCACGCCCTTGGGCTTGCCGGTGGTGCCGGAGGTATACAGCAGGTAGCTGGGCTCATTGGATTCCAGCCACTGCACCGGCACCTCGACATCACCGACCTGCGCACGCAGCTGCGCATAGTCTTCGTCGCGGCCGGCGATACGTGGCTCGGCTGCATCCAGCCCGCGCGAGACAATCAGCACTTTCGGCGGCGGCGTGCTGGCTTCCGCACAGGCCGCGTCCACCATTGCCTTGTAGGGGATGATCTTGCCACCGCGCATGCCGGCGTCGGCGGCGATCAGCAGCTTGGGCTTTGCGTCGTCGATGCGCAGCGCCAGGTTGTGCGCGGCAAAGCCGCCGAACACCACCGAGTGCACCGCACCGATGCGCGCGCAGGCCAGCATCGCGAACACTGCCTCGGCCATGTTCGGCATATAGATGACGACGCGATCACCGCGGCCGACATCGAGCTTGAGCAGCACCGCGGCGAAGGCATTCACTTCGCGATACAGATCGCGGTAAGTCAGTTCGCGGGTGACGTTGGTTTCGGTGGAGATGGCCACCAGCGCCAGCTGCTCGGCGCGCTCGGCCAGGTGGCGGTCCACCGCGTTGTAGCAGAGGTTGGTTTCGCCGCCAACGAACCAGCGCCGGAATGGCGGATTGCTGTAGTCCAGGATCTGCTGCGGCGGGCGGTGCCAATGAATGGCCTTGGCCTCTTCGGCCCAGAAAGCTTCCGGCTCCTCAATGGAACGGCGGTAGATCTGCTCGTACTGCACGACACCCTCCGGTAACTGCCTGGTTGTGTGCCGAGCATAGTCCGGAGGATGGGGCAGACTCCTTGCGACGATGGTCTTAAGACCAAAGGCGCGGGGGCGGAAAATTGAGGACCAGAGGCCTTCTTCCAGCTGAGACTGCGCGCCAGGCGATTGCCCTCACCCCAAGAGGGGCCAGCAATGCGTCGGCTGGCAGTGCACCAGCCCCTGTCCCGTTTCGCGGCGCGGGGGTGAGGCCGGCTTCTCGCTTCAAAACGGGCACTCAGAGGCAAACTCCAAAGTCGCACCCGTCAGCGGGTGCACAAACCCCAAGCGTCGCGCATGCAGGCAAACCCGCACCGCGGGCTGCGCGTCGTACATCACGTCACCCACGATCGGATGACCCATACTGGCCAGGTGCAGCCGCAGCTGATGGCTGCGCCCGGTCACCGGCTCCAGTTCAACCCGGGTGGTCTGCGCAGCGGCATCGCGCGCCAACACCCGCCACCGCGTCAACGACGGCTTGCCCAGTTCAACGCTCACCATCTGCTTTGGCCGGTTCGGCCAATCACAGATCAGCGGCAGATCAATCTCGCCGGATTCACCCTCGACCAGTCCTTGCACCAACGCCTCGTAGCGCTTGCTGACCTGGCGCTGCTCAAACTGCTTGGACAAGGCAATCTGCATCGCTTTGCCTCGCGCATACAGCATCACCCCCGAGGTCACCTGATCCAGCCGGTGCACCGTCATGACATCCGGATAGTGCTGTTGCAGACGCGTAACCAGACAATCCTTGTTTTCTTCCAAACGGCCGGGCACCGACAACAAACCCGCCGGCTTTTCCGCCACCACCAGGGCCTGGTCCACAAAATGAATCAACTGGCTCATCACTATCGACATGGGCAAACACCTTGCCCTACGTTGCATAGTCTGGAGCGATGCTGGAAGCACGGCAACTCGCGCGTTGCGGACTGGTGCAATGTCCGGTGATCATGCAGGCTTGTGCGACGGCAACCGTTGCCTCTCCTATCACCATGGCCCTTCAATGCACTCGTTGACCTCGTCCAATCCCCTGCCTGCTTACAGCAAGCTGCCAGCCAGCCTGAAGGGCTATCTGCCCGATTTCGGCATGGCCGTCGGACTGATCCTGCTGATCAACGCGGTGTGGCTGTGGGTAGATCCCATCCTCAGGATCTACATGGGTGATTCGATGGTATTCCTGCAGTCGACGGTCATGCGTGGGTCTGCCGCCGAACGCTCCTATCTCTACGGCCTGGCTCTTTTCTATCTGCACAAACCCTTCGCCTCGGCGCAGGCGATACTCGCTTTCAACCTGCTGTGCGCCATGCTCACCTCACTGGCCCTGTTCGGTTGGTTGCGGGTTTTTCTGCGCCTGCCCCTATGGATCTGCCTGACTGCAACGGCGCTGTTCTGCAGCGAACCGGCACAGGTATTCATGGCACGCATGGTCATGGCAGAAACATTCGGCCTGGCTGCCCTGATTGGCACGTTTGGCTGCCTGGCCTTCTATCTGCGCACCGCGAACCTGTTGTGGTTCCTGCTCGCCGTGCTGATGGGTTTGGCTGCGGCCGCGCTCCGTACCAATTTCCTGCCCTTGGTATTGGGGATGTCGCTGGTGGCAGCGCTGCTTTGTCTGTTCGAGCAGCCGCGTCACCGGGCCCGCTTTGGCCGCTTCGCTGCGGCGCTGGCATTACTGGTAGCCACCCATATCGGCTACACCCAATGGTATGGCCGTGCGGTGGGGCAACCGGCGGGCTATGTCGCACATACCGGCATGATGGCTATTGGCCTGGTCGCTCCGCTGATCAAGCCAGAACATTTCGAAGGCACCGGGGTATCCGGCGAGATATTGAAGAAAGTCAGCCTGCCGCTGAACGATCATTGGCAACGCGGCAACCACATCTGGTCGCCCAAGGGACTGTGGGCCGAGCTGAGCAAAGCCAGCCCGAATGCCGAGATGGTTGCCCGCACCGTTACCCGCAGGGCGATGCTCAGCGACCCCATTGGCCTGCTGAAGATCAACGTCGCCACGCTGGGGGGGTACTTCAATCAAAGGAAGTCCGACTTGCGCATGCAGGATGACATCGGGGTTATCGCCCCGGACCCGTATGCCATTCAGGTCATCCGTACCTGGTTCAACTGGGATGTGAGCAACTTGTCCAGGACCGAGAGCCCGGCACGCGCGTATTTCAAGCATGCCGCCACTTGGTTCAAATTTTGCCTGTTTGCACTGCTGCCGCTGGCGCTGGCCAGCATGATGATCGGCTGGCGCAGGGCCGAACGCACGCAGTACCTACTACTGGGCTTTACCTCACTCGGATTGCTGGCCTGCCATCTGCTGTTCGTGCATATCGTGTCCTACCGCTACCTGCACCCACTGCCGTGGTTCGTGCTGGCACACATGGCGATCATCGCGAGCTGGCTGCTTGGCAGGCTGCCGACGAAGGACCCGCAACCCCAAGATAGGCCAGCGTCTTCATCTCACGCCGGCCACGCGTGACTACGTCCAGAATCAGGCCAACGGTGACCAACAAGGTGCTGAGGACCATCAGCGCCGAGGCCAGGATCAGAGTCGGGAACCTGGGTACAAGGCCGGTTTCAAAATAGGTCAGCAACACTGGCACCAGCAGTGCCGCGGCAAGCAATCCAACCAGACCACCGACAATTCCATAGAACGCCAAAGGACGCTCGGCAGCGAACAACTTGAGCATCGTGCCCAGGATCCTGAAACCATCACCCCAGGTATTGAGCTTGCTGACCGACCCGTCCGGGCGCTCGGCATAGGGTGTAGCGACTTCCGCAACGGGCATGCGCAACTCAAGTGCGTGCACCGTCAGCTCGGTCTCGATCTCAAAACCCGCCGACTGCATCGGGAAGCTCTTCACAAAGCGCCGCGAAAACCCGCGGTAACCAGACAGAATGTCCCGGCATGCGCGTCCAAACAGGCGCGAAAGAAAGGTGGTCAACATGATGTTGCCCCAGGCATGCCCGCGCCGATAAGCGCGCTCATCGGTGGCCTCACGCAGGCCGACCACCATGTCGTTCCCATCCAGCACCTGCTGCACCAGCAAGGGCGCGCTTGGCGCATGGTACGTCGCATCACCATCGACCATGAGGTACACATCGGCTTCGATATCCGCGAACTGACGCCGTACCACATTACCCTTGCCGCGCAGCTTTACCGACCGCACGATCGCACCGGCCTCGCGAGCACGTTGTGCCGTGGCATCGGTGGACTGGTTGTCGAACACATAGATATCCGCATCAGGCAAGGCCGCCCGCATGCCAGACACCACTTCGGCGACAGTCAGTTCTTCGTTGTAGCAAGGGACAAGCACGGCAACTCTTGGTGCAGACATCGTCATTCCTGAGGTTGCGCGCAGACAGCACCGCGAAAACGGGTATCCGCACGACGAGGACGTGGAGGCAGAACATGCCGCTGCATGCTCATATCGCCGAACATGCTAACCAATCCGCCTGACCTGCACACCCGCCCAGCGCCCAGCAAGACGAGCGGGTGCTCGGCATGACCAATCCACGCAACGCACTTCCGGGCTGCGCGAAGCAGGCCTTTGTTCACCCAAGGCCGCGCCAGACCGAGCTTGCCGATAGGCTCGACGATGTGAAACCCAGCGTGTCGCAGCGAAGCCCCTGTGTGCTTCCACAGCCAATGGATGGCTGCATGGCGACGCCAGGCACCGTCGATCCAGGGTAATGGGCAAGCCCGTTCCTTGCCTATAATCGCCCCAATTCAGTCGTCCGATCTCGAAATGACACCCAATAATGCCTATCGGCCAGAAATCGATGGCTTGCGCGCCATCGCGGTCTTGGCGGTGCTTTTTTTTCACCTGGATCCAAGCTGGGCCCCGGGGGGATATGTAGGCGTCGACGTATTCTTCGTGATCTCCGGCTTCCTGATCACCGCCATCATCGTACGCTCACAGGCTGAATCACGTTTTTCTTTCCATGATTTCTATCTGAGGCGGATCCGTCGCATTGCCCCAACCTACTTCGCTGTGGTGTTGGCGAGCCTGGTGGCCGGCTACGTGCTCATGCAGCAAGCCGATCTCAAGCAGTTGGCCGCAGCCGCAGGCTGGAGCGCGGTATCGCTACCCAACGTCTATGTCTGGCAGCATCTGGATACCAGCTATTTCGCAGCCGACAGCCGACAACTCCCGCTACTGCACCTGTGGTCACTGGGTGTAGAAGAGCAGTTCTACCTCATCTGGCCGCTGATGCTGTTGGCAGGACTGCGCTGGCTGCCACGCAACCTCTTGCCCTGGAGCCTGCTGGCGCTGATCGTCGCCTCGTTCACCTATGCGCAGCAGCAATCCGTCGTTGATCCCAAATTCGCCTACTACATGTTGCCAACACGGGCCGGCGAACTGGCCATTGGCGGTCTGCTCGCACTGTTTCCAGCCGTACGCAATGCACACCGCAGCAACCATCCGCTGTTCGAAGCCGTGGCACTGGCCGGCGTGGGCCTGATCATCGGCAGCATCTGGACGCTCGATGGCAATAGTCGCTTCCCCGGCTGGAACGCATTACCAGGCTGCCTGGGCGCCGCGCTCGTGATCCTTGCTGACAGCCAACGCCGCTGTCTTGTTCTGGCCCCGTTGCGCTCCCGGCTGATGGTTGGCATTGGCCTTGTTTCCTACTCGCTGTATCTGTGGCACTGGCCGGTACTGGCCTTCCTGCGCTATCTATCGGTACCGTTCAATCCAATCGCCGCCGGCGCTGCGATCCTTGTGCTGGCGTTTCTGAGCTACTGGTTCATCGAGCGTCGCACGCGCCACCTGCGCATGGGCAAGGCCAAACAGGTGGTCCTGCTGGCGATCATTCCAGCTCTCGTGATCATTGGGCTATCGATGACACTGGATCACAGAGCTGATCGCAAGATCGAAAAACAACAGCGAGCCACTCTGGACAATGCCAGCAAGCAACGGCTGCAACAGACAGCCGCTGCCTATGAGTTCCCGTACAACTGCCAGTTGGGCGAGCTCGACACGGGGGTGTTGTCGCGCCCGCTGTGCGTGCACGGCAAACCCGCTGACCGACCCGCGGACATCCTGCTTTGGGGCGATTCGCATGCCTCGCACTACGTTGGCGTGCTCGGCGCCATCGCTGAAGCAAACCATCTGCGGATCCGCAACGCCTCGCTATCCACCTGCCCACCGGTCTGGGGCGCAGAACCGTATGGGACTGGAACCTTCCAAGCCGGGTGTTCGCAGTTCCGACCATTCATCCAGCGCAACCTGGCGCCTTACCGCACGGTGATCCTGGGTGCGTCTTGGAGCGTGCATCGCCGCAACCGACATTTCGACCAGGATCTGCGCAATACGCTGGCTGAATTGAGCGGAGCCGGCAAATCCGTGGTGCTGCTGGCCCAAGCCCCCGGGTTTCCGGACTACGACCGCAACTGCGAAGTCCGCCAGACCGGCCACCAGATGCTGGATTGTGAAGCTGTTGCCAGCAGGCCGGATTCGGACGAGGCCAAGGACATCAACCGATTCCTCACCTCTCTCGCCGCGGACTATCCCAATACCTACGTACTCGACATCCATGACCTCCTGTGCAGGCAAGGGCGTTGCTCGCCTTACCTGGATGGAAGGCCCATGTACTTCGATAGCGGGCACCTGAGCATGGAGGGGTCATGGCAGCTCGGCGCACGCCTGCTCGCCAGCGGCGCACCCCTGCCGCCGCCACTGCAAGCCAGCCCTTGAGAGACCTGCACCGTAGGCCAAAAAAAACGCCGGGCAATGCCCGGCGTCTTTTTTGGCATGTGTGCTGACGCTGCTGTTACAGCAGGTCGGCCACGCCAGCGCGCTCTTCTTCCAGCTCGCCCAAGGTGATGTCGATGTACTTCTTGGAGAAGTCGTCGATCGGCAGATCCTTGACGATGGTGTACTGGCCGTTCTCGGTGGTTACCGGGAAGCCGAACACCACGCCTTCCGGAATGCCGTAGGAACCGTCAGACGGCACGCCCATGGTCACCCACTTGCCGTTGCTGCCCAGCACCCAGTCATGCACGTGGTCGATGGCGGCATTGGCAGCCGACGCGGCCGAGGACAGGCCACGGGCGGCGATGATGGCTGCACCACGCTTGCCGACGGTCGGGATGAAGGTGTTGGCGTTCCATTCCTGATCGTTGATCAGCTCGGCAACCTTGGCGCCGCCGGTGGTGGCGAAGCGGTAGTCCGGGTACATGGTCGGGCTGTGATTGCCCCACACGGTGAAGTGCTCGAAGCTGTCCACGGTCTTGCCGGTCTTGGCAGCCAGCTGGCTCAGGGCGCGGTTGTGGTCCAGGCGCAGCATGGCGGTGAAGTTCTTCGGGTTCAGGTCCGGCGCCGACTTCATCGCGATGTAGGCATTGGTATTGGCCGGGTTGCAAACCACCAGCACCTTTACGTCACGCTTGGCGACGGCGTTCAGGGCCTTGCCCTACACGGTGAAGATCTTGGCGTTTTCCAGCAGCAGGTCCTTGCGCTCCATGCCCGGGCCGCGCGGACGGGCGCCAACCAGCAGGGCCACGTCGACGTCCTTGAAGGCCACCAGCGGATCAGCGGTGGTCACCACGCCGGCCAGCAGCGGGAAGGCGCAGTCTTCCAGTTCCATGACCACACCCTGCAGGGCGGCCTGGGCCTTTTCATTGTCGATTTCGAGCAGCTGCAGGATGACCGGCTGGTCCTTGCCCAGCATTTCGCCGGAGGCGATGCGGAACAGCAGTGCGTAACCGATATTGCCGGCAGCGCCGGTTACGGCAACACGAACGGGTGCTTTCATGGGGGTTTCCTCTGCTAAGAAGCGGTTGTGGGGGTAACGCCGTGCCGACGCAGGCGCGCCGACCCGGCTGCAATCAGAAACGGCCACCTGTTCAGGTGGCCGTCGGGGTCATTCAGGCGGCGAGGATCTTGTTCCACTCGGCGACGCGGTCGGCCTTTGCAGCCAGCACGGCGTCGGTATCGCCTTCCAGGGTGATCTTGTTGATGGCGTCGCCCTGCTTGATGGCGTCAACCACGTCCAGGCCTTCGAGCACCTTGCCGAACACGGTGTGCTTGCCGTCCAGCCAGTCGGTCTTGATGTGGGTGATGAAGAACTGGCTGCCATTGGTGTTCGGGCCGGCATTGGCCATGGACAGCACGCCGCGCTCGTGGCGCACGCCGTTCTTGGTCTCGTCCTCGAAACGGTAGCCCGGGCCGCCGCGGCCGGAGCCTTCCGGGCAGCCGCCCTGGATCATGAAGTCGGCAATCACGCGGTGGAAAGCCAGGCCGTCATAGAAGCCATGCTTGACCAGGTTGACGAAGTTGGCCACGGTCAGCGGCGCCTTGTCGGCGAACAGCTCGACCTTGATCAGGCCGCGGGAGGTGTCGAAATTGGCGATCAGGGACATGGAAATCCTTAGTAAAGAAGACGTCTCTCAATAGCCACCTAGTTTACACCCGGCTCCGCCCGCGCTGCTGCCCCTGGCCCTCACCTGCAGGCACCGCAGCTGAACGGCCTGCCGGGGCTGGCTGAACGGGTGGTTTTCGCAAAAGGCCAACATAGCGGTATAATCGCGAACTCATTTTCCCCATTCACGGCACCGGCTGGCCGTCTTTCGCATGTCCATCGAAAATCTTCGCAACATCGCCATCGTCGCCCACGTCGACCATGGCAAGACCACCCTCGTCGACCAGCTGCTCAAGCAGTCCGGCACCCTGTCCGAGCGCACGGTGCTTGCCGAGCGCGTGATGGACAGCAACGACCAGGAAAAGGAACGCGGCATCACCATCCTGGCCAAGAACACGGCCATCACCTGGGAAGACAAGAAGACCGGCATCAAGAACCGGATCAACATCGTCGACACCCCCGGGCACGCCGACTTCGGCGGCGAAGTGGAGCGCGTGCTGTCGATGGTCGACTCGGTGCTGATCCTGGTTGACGCGATGGACGGCCCGATGCCGCAGACCCGCTTCGTCACCCAGAAGGCCTTCGCGATGGGCTTCCGCCCGATCGTCGTGGTCAACAAGGTGGACCGCCCGGGCGCGCGCCCGGAATGGGTCATCGACCAGGTGTTCGACCTGTTCGACAAGCTCGGCGCCACCAATGAGCAGCTCGATTTCCCGATCGTCTACGCCTCGGGCCTGAACGGCTACGCCGGCCTGGAAGACACCGTCCGCGACGGCGACATGACCCCGCTGTACGAAGCGATCATGAAGTACGTGCCGGCACCGGAAGTCGAGGCCGATGGCCCGTTCCAGATGCGCATCAGCCAGCTGGACTACAACAACTTCGTTGGCGTGATCGGCATTGGCCGCATCCAGCGCGGCAAGGTCAAGAAGAACCAGGCCGTGGCCGTGATCGACCGCGAAGGCAAGAAGCGCCAGGGCAAGGTCCTGCAAGTGCTGGGCTTCATGGGCCTGGAGCGCATTGAAGTCGAGGAAGCCCAGGCCGGCGACATCATCGCCATCTCCGGCATCCAGGAGCTGACCATCTCCGACACCGTCTGCGCACTGGACAATCCGGAAGCGCTGCCGGCACTGACCGTCGACGAGCCGACCATCTCGATGACCTTCCAGGTCAACAACTCGCCGTTCGCCGGCAACAAGGACCTGTCGGGCGGCAAGTTCCTGACCAGCCGCCAGCTGAAGGAGCGCCTGGAGCGCGAGACCGTGCACAACGTGGCACTGAAGGTCGAGCAGCTTGAAGACGCCGACAAGTTCCTGGTCTCCGGCCGTGGCGAGCTGCACCTGTCGGTGCTGATCGAAACCATGCGTCGCGAAGGCTACGAGCTGGCCGTGTCGCGCCCGGAAGTGATCATCAAGGAAATCG
>JAFAFD010000314.1 GCA_023423675.1 Pseudomonadota bacterium
CACCCTGGACAGCGCCGACGAGATCGTGCCGACCCGCGGCAGCACCGGCTTCGCCGCCACCCTGGCCCGCGCCAGCGTCAACGAATCGGCACTGCCGGAACAGATCTTCGCCCCGTACGCCGACGCCATCGTGGCACCGCCGGCCAGCGCCGCCGTGGTCGCCGCCGCGCCGATCAACCGCGCCCGCTTCCTGATCGACCCGCCTCTGGAAGAAGACGCCGCGGCAGTGCTGCCGCCGCCGCTGCCGGCCCCGGCCGTGGTCGCCCTTCCGGTCGAAGCCGTGGTCGTGCCGGCCGTCGCCGTGGCCGCCCCCATCGAAGCGCCGGCCGCCGAAGCGCCCGCCAACGATGTGGCGCCGCTGGCCGACGCACTGCCGATCCCGGCACCGGCGCCGCAGCTGGCCCCGGCCCCGGCGCTGACCGTGGTTGCCGCCGATGACGGCGAGATCCGCCAGCTGCGTCACGAAGTGGCCGGCATGCGCCAGGTCATCGAGCGCGAGATGAACCGCTTCACCGATGAGCGCCTGCGTGGCAGCGCAGTGCGCGCCACCGCCCTGGACCTGATGAACGAGTACGGCTTCGACGCCGGCCTGTCGCGCGACGTGGCCATGCAGATCCCGCTGGAGACCGAGGCCCACCGCGGCCGTGGCCTGATGCTGGGGCTGATCTCGCGCAAGCTGCCGATCGCCCCGGTCGACCCGCTGGAAGAAGGCGGCGTGATCGCCCTGGTTGGCCCGACCGGTGCCGGCAAGACCACCACCATCGCCAAGCTGGCCTCGCGCTTCTCGGAAAAGCACGCCCCGCGTGACGTCGCCCTGGTGACCACCGACACGATGCGCGTCGGCGCCCGCGAGCAGCTGTACGGCTACGGCCGCCAGCTCGGCATCGCCGTCCACGAGGCCAACAGCGGCACCGACCTGGACCAGCTGCTGGAGCGCCTGCAGGACTACAAGCTGGTGCTGATCGACACCGCCGGCCTCGGCCCGCGCGACCGCGCGCTGGCGGCCCAGCTGCAGTGGCTGCGCGCTGCCCGCCAGGTGCGCACCCTGCTTGTGCTGCCGGCCAACACCAGCTTCGGCGACATGGACGAGGTCGTCCGCCGCTTCGGCGCGGCCAACCTGCAGGGCCTGGTGCTGAGCAAGCTGGACGAGACCGGCCGCTTCGGCAATGCCCTGTCGGTGGCCGTCGACCACGCCCTGCCGATCACCTGGGTAACCGATGGCCAGGACGTCCCGGAGGACCTGCACCGGGCCAGTGCAGCCAATCTTGTACTTCGCCTTGAAGATTTGCGCCGAGCGGCCGATATGCCCTGCAACCCGGAGTTGAACCATGCCGTCGCGTGAGTACGCCAAGCTGACCAATACCTTCCCGCTGTCGGCGACCCGCAGCGAGCCGCTCGGCCCTGTCCGCACCATTGCGGTGAGCGGCGGCAAGGGCGGCGTGGGCAAGACCAACGTGTCGGCCAACCTGGCCGTGGCGCTGGCCGGCATGGGCAAACGCACCCTGCTGCTGGACGCCGACCTCGGCCTGGCCAACATCGACGTCATCCTCGGCCTGAACCCCAAGTTCACCCTGGCCGACCTGGTGGCCGGCCGCTGCAGCCTGGACGATGTGATCATCGAAGGCCCCAACGGGGTGCTGGTGGTCCCGGCCGCCTCGGGCCGCCGGCACATGGCCGAGCTGGCCCCGGCCGAGCACGTCGGCCTGGTCAACGTGTTCTCCGAGCTGGAACGCGATCTGGACATCATGGTGGTGGACACCGCCGCCGGCATCAACGATGGCGTGCTGACCTTCTGCCAGGCCGCGCAGGACACCGTGGTGGTGGTCTGCGATGAGCCGGCCTCGATCACCGACGCCTATGCGCTGATCAAGGTGCTCTCGCGCGAGCGCGGCGTGGACCGCATCCAGGTGGTGGCCAACATGGTGCGCGACCCCAACGAAGGCCGCGTGCTGTACGAGAAGCTGACCCGCGTCTGCGAGAAGTTCCTCGCCGATGTCTCGCTGAACTACCTGGGCTGCGTGCCGCAGGATGACTGGCTGCGCCTGTCGGTGCAGCGCCAGCAGCCGGTGGTCAAGGCCTACCCGTCCAGTCCGGCCGCGCTGGCGATCACCGAGATCGCCCGCCGCACCGCCCGCTGGCAGGCGCCGACCGAACCGCGTGGCGGCGTCGAGTTCTTCCTCGAGCGCATCCTCAAGCAGCGCGGGGTGGTGGTATGAAAGGCGCCGCCCAGTACAAGGAAGTCCAGCGCGCCAGCGCGACGGACGTCATCACCCAGCACTCCGACCTGGTGCGGCGCATCGCCCACCACCTGGCGGCACGCCTGCCGGCCAGCGTCGAGGTGGACGATCTGATCCAGGCCGGCATGATGGGCCTGATCGAAGCCTCGCGCAGCTATGACGCCGACCAGGGCGCCTCGTTCGAGACCTACGCCTCGATCCGCATCCGTGGCTCGATGATCGATGAGATCCGCCGTGGCGACTGGGTGCCGCGCTCGGTGCACCGCCGTGCCCGCGACGCCGCTGCCACCATCCGCCGGCTGGAACAGAGCAGCGGCCGCGCCGCCAGCGCCACCGAGGTGGCTGCGGCGATGGACATGCCCCTGCCCGAGTACCTGCGCCTGATGGAAGACGCCTCGCGTGGCCAGGTGCTGAGCCTGGAATCGCGCATCGAGGACCAGGGCGAGCTGGACACGGTCGCCCAGGGCGGCCCGACCCCGCAGCAGGTGCTGGAACGCGGCGAGTTCGGACGCGAGCTGGGCAAGGCCATCGGCCACCTGCCCGAGCGCGAACAGCTGGTGCTCTCGCTCTACTACGAGCAGGAGCTGAACCTGAAGGAGATCGGCGCGGTGCTCGGCGTGAGCGAATCGCGGGTCTGCCAGATCCACGGCCAGGCCGTGCTGCGCCTGCGCGGCCGCCTGAAGACGTTCGAGGCCGCCGACGCCGGCCTCGAAGAATGAACATGCGCAAGGCGGCTGCCCCCGGCCGCCCGCAGTGAACAACAAAGGAACTCTGCTTTGAACAAGAACATGCGCATCCTGATCGTCGACGACTTCTCGACCATGCGTCGCATCGTCAAGAACCTGCTGGGCGATCTGGGCTTCACCAACACCGCCGAAGCCGAGGACGGGCATGCCGCGCTGTCGATGCTGCAGAGCCAGCCGTTCGATTTCGTGGTCACCGACTGGAACATGCCGGTGATGACCGGCATCGAGCTGCTCAAGGCGATCCGCGCCGATGCCAAGCTGAAGACCCTGCCGGTGCTGATGGTCACGGCCGAAGCCAAGCGCGAGCAGATCATCGAAGCGGCGCAGAGCGGCGTCAACGGCTACATCATCAAGCCATTCACCGCGCAGACCCTGGAAGAGAAGCTGGGCAAGATCTTCGAACGCCTGGCGGCCAGCGCCTGATGGATACCCCGGTCGACAGAAGCGCCCTCGCCCTGCGCCTGCAGGAGGCCCTGGATGCATTGGAGTCGGGTGACGAGACCGCCTGGCGCCAGCGCATCGACAGCCTGGTGGCCGCGCGCACCCAGCCGATGATGAGCGGCCTCTCGCGGCTGGCCCGCGAGCTGGGCCAGGCCCTGGGCGAACTGCCGACCGTGCCCGACGAGGCCGGCGAGCTGGACGATGCCTGCGCGCGCCTGGACCACGTGGTGGCGATGACCGAGCAGGCCACCCACCGCACCCTGGACCTGGCCGAGGAATGCCGCGCCCTGACCGAACAGCTGCGTGCCGATGGCCTGCAGCCGGGCCAGGACGAACAGCTTGAGCGCATCCGCCACAACCTGACCGAGATCGCCCTGACCCAGAGCTACCAGGACCTGACCGGGCAGATCATCCGTCGCGTGGTCGGCATCGTCCGCCGCGTGCACGAAGGCTTCGGCGCGCTCGGCCTGCCGCCGGAACAGCATCGCACCGACCCGGAACTTGCCGGGCCGGCACTGAAGGGACTGGACCGCCACGCGGTCTCGCAGAACGACGCCGACGACCTGCTGTCGGACCTGGGGCTGTAAGCATGAGCGCGGTTGCCGACGACATCACTGCCGATTTCATCATCGAGGCCCAGGAAATCCTGGATCGCCTGGGCGAACAGCTGGTGTCGCTGGAACAGGCACCGCAGGACAACGACCAGCTCAACGCGGTCTTCCGTGGCTACCACACGCTGAAGGGCGGCGCCGGCTTCCTCGGCATCACCGCCATGGTCGAGCTGTGCCATGCGGCGGAAGAAGCGCTGGGCGCCGCGCGTGCTGGCCAGGCCGCGCTGCAGGCCCATCACTTCGATGCCGCCCAGCAGTCGCTGGACTACCTGCAGTCGATGCTCGACGCGGTCTCGTCCGGCACTGAACCCGGCTATGCACCGCCGGAACTGATCGCCCAGTTCGACGTGCACGGTAGTGCGAGCGCCGCCACGGCGGCCGCGCCTGCTGCTGCCAGCGGCGACCTGATCACCGACGACGAGTTCGAGGCGCTGCTCGACCAGCTGCACGGCGGCAATGCCCCGACCGCGGTCGCACCGCCGAAGAAGGCCGACGACGGCCTGATCAGCGAAGACGAGTTCGAAGCCCTGCTCGACCAGCTGCATGGCGGTGCCGTGCCTGGCGCCAAGCCGGTGGCTGCGGTACCGGTCGCGGCCCCGCCGGCACCGGCACCTGCGCCGCGTGCGGCGGCCAAGCCGGCGGCGAACAAGCCGGTGGCCGAAGCCGAACACACCGTGCGCGTGGATACCAAGCGCCTGGACGCCATCGTCAACCTGATCGGCGAACTGGTGCTGTCACGGAACCGGCTCAAGACCCTGCGCACCCGCCTGCGCGATGAAGAGCTGGACCGCGCCGTGTCGACGCTGGACATCGCCACCGCGCGCCTGCAGTCGGCGGTCATGCGCACCCGCATGCAGCCGGTCGGCAAGGTGTTCTCGCGCTTCCCGAAGGTGGCCCGCGACGTCGCCCGCTCGCTGCAGAAGGAAGTGGACCTGGAGCTGATCGGCGCCGAGACCGAGCTGGACCGCAACCTGGTCGAAGCGCTGGCTGACCCGCTGGTGCACCTGGTGCGCAACGCCATCGACCACGGCGTGGAAATGCCCGACCTGCGCGAAGCCCAGGGCAAGCCGCGTATGGGCCATGTGCGCCTGTCGGCGCAGCAGGAAGGCGACTACGTCAGCATCGAGGTGCAGGACGACGGCGCCGGCATTGATCCGGAAAAGCTGCGCGCCAAGGCACGCGAGAAGGGCCTGATCGATCCTGAAGCCGCCGCCCGCCTGAGCAGCGAGGAATGCCTGCACCTGGTGTTCCTGCCCGGCTTCTCGACCAAGCAGCAGGTCACCGATATCTCCGGCCGCGGCGTCGGCATGGACGTGGTGCAGTCGCGCATCCGCGAACTGAGCGGCCAGATCCAGATCCAGTCCGAACTGGGCCGGGGCAGCCGCTTCCTGATCCGCGTGCCGCTCACCCTGGCCATCCTGCCGACCCTGCTGGTGCAGGCCGGCGAGGATGTCTACGCCCTGCCGCTGGCCCGCGTGATGGAAGTGCTGCATGCGCCGCGCACCTCGCTGGGCTGGTTCGATGGCCGTGCCGTGCTGGACCGCCGCTCGCACACCCTGCCACTGGTCGATCTGCGCCAGTGGCTGGATGTGACGCCTGCCGCGTCCACCCTGCTGACCATCGTGGTGCTGCAGGCCGGCGAAGCGCGCTTCGGCCTGGTCGTGGACCAGGTGCGCGGCCGCGAGGAAGTGGTGATCAAGCCGCTGCCCAAGGCCCTGCGCGGCCTGCGCGGTTACGCCGGTGCAACCTTGATCGGCGATGGTCGCATGGCCCTGATCCTGGACGTGGACGGCCTGAGATGAAGGCCGCCGGGCATGGCCCGGCGCTACCGGGCAGCGTGCCGCCCGGCGACCCGAAAACTGTGACTACCGTCTGTACACGATCTACCGGTGTCTCAAGTCCCATTCACACAGGCCGATACCGGACCCATGGATAGACTCAGCCTCATTGGACTCTTTCTCGCCCTGGCCTCGCTGGTCGGCGGCAGCATCCTGAAAGGTGCCGGCCTGGCGTCGCTGTGGTCGCCGGCTGCCTTTGTGATCGTGATCGTCGGCACCGTGGCATCGATCCTGCTGCACACCGCCCCGGCGGTGTTCAAGCACGCGTTCAAGATCGTGCGCTGGGTCGTGCGCCCGCCGCACAGCGACCGCCACGAACTGATCAAACAGATCGTCGAGTGGAGCAACATCGCCCGCCGCCAGGGCCTGCTGGGCCTGGAATCGCAGGTGGAAGCACAGCGCGACCCGTTCCTGCGCAAGGGCCTGCAGCTGCTGGTCGATGGCGTGGAGCCGGAATCGATCCGGCACATGCTGGAAATCGAACTGAGCGGCCAGGAGCACCAGGACCAGGCCGCGGCCAAGGTCTTCGAGGCCATGGGCATCTATGCACCGACCCTGGGCATCATCGGCGCCGTGCTGGGCCTGATCGCGGTGATGAAGAACCTCGCCGACCCCAGCAAGCTGGGCCACGGCATCGCCGCCGCGTTCACCGCCACCATCTACGGCATCGCCTCGGCCAACCTGCTGTTCCTGCCCATCGCCGCCAAGCTGAAGGGCGTAATCGCGCACAACACCCGCGACCGCGAAATGGTCATCGAAGGCCTGATCTCGATCGCCCAGGGCGAGAACCCGCGCAACATCGAAACCAACCTCACCGGCTTCCTGCACTGACATGGCCCGCCGCAAGCACCACGAAGAGCACGCCAACCACGAGGCATGGGCCATCCCCTATGCCGACCTGATGACGTTGCTGCTCGCCTTCTTCGTGGTCATGTATGCCATTTCCTCGGTCAACGAAGGCAAGTACCGGATCATGGCCGATGCTCTGACCGATGCATTCGGCGGTGCGCCGCGCACCATCAACCCGGTGCAGGTGGGCAACAAGCAGGTGCAGGGCGGTGGCTGGGACAGTCCCTCGATCATCAAGTCGGGCACGAAGATCGGTCCGTCGGCACCCGCGCCCACCCACGATCCCACCCTGCTGCCGGCGATGGCCTCGCAGATGCGCATGCCGGTCTCGGTGCACAACCAGGAACAGATCGCGCGCGCCGAGCGCCAGCTCAACAGCATCGCCGACCGGCTGACCGCCGCGCTGTCGCCGCTGATCGACCGCGGCATGATCAGCGTGCGCCGCACCGAGCTGTGGATCGAAGTCGAGATCAACAGCGACATCCTGTTCCCGACCGGCTCGGCCGCGCTGGACGTGCACGCACGGCAGACCCTGGCCAGCCTGGCCGAGGTGCTGCGGGACGTGCCCAACAGCGTGCGCGTGGAAGGCCACACCGACGACGTGCCGATCGCCACCGCCACCTTCCCGTCCAACTGGGAATTGTCGGCCGGTCGCGCCGCCAGCGTGGTGCACCTGTTCGCCGACCAGGGCGTGCAGCCCTCGCGGCTGGCCATGGTCGGCTACGGCCAGTTCCGCCCGCGCGACGCCAATGACAGCGCACAGGGCCGCAACCGCAACCGGCGGGTGATGGTCATCATCCTGGCCGACACCAGCCATGCGGTCGATCCGCTGGGCGATCGCCTGAATGCCGCTGCAGGTGGCGGCAATGCCGCCGCCGGCACGACCACCGAAGCCGCTGCCGCACCGCGCAGCGCCCCTGTTTCCCCCATCGCACCGGTGCAGTTGCCACCGGTGCCGGCTGGCAGCCGCGTCGGCGCCGCCGTTCCCCCGGCAATGAAGGAGTAACCCGATGCGCATCTGGGCAGTCGCCAACCAGAAGGGTGGAGTCGGCAAGACCACCACCACCCTCGCCCTCGGTCGCGGCCTGGCCGCACAGGGCCACCGCGTGCTGTTGATCGACCTGGACCCGCACGCCTCGCTCACCCGCGCCTTCGGCGTGCCGGTCGAGCCGGCGCCGGCCGGCGTGCTGGAACTGTTCGGCGCACCGCCGGCCGAGCTGTCCACGTTGAGCCACCCAAGCAGCATCGGTGGCCTGGACTACGTCTGCGCGCAGGCCTCGCTGGCCACCCTGGAACGGCGCAGCGCCAACCAGCCCGGGCTCGGCCTGGCGCTGCAGAACGCGTTGGCCCGCCACCAGGGCCAGCACGACTACATCCTGCTGGACTGCGCGCCGACCCTGGGCCTGCTGATGATCAACGCACTGGCCGCGGCCGACCGCCTGATCATTCCGACCCAGGCCGAGCCGCTGGCCCTGCACGGCCTGGACGGCATGGTCCGCACCGGCGAGATGGTCGAGCGCTCGCGCCGCCGCCCGCTGCCGATCTCGATCCTGCCGACCCTGTTCGACCGTCGCACCCGCGCCGGCAACGAATCGCTGCGCACCATGCAGGACCGCCATGGCACCCGCGTGTGGGAAGACGCGATCCCGATCGACACCCGCATCAGCAATGCCGCCGGCCTGACCCTGCCCAGCGTGGGCGAGGACTACCCGGGCCGCGGCCTGGCGGCCTATCGCCGTGCGCTGAACTGGATCCTCGGCGAAGACGCGCGCGCCCTGGAGCAGGCAGCATGAACACCCCCGGCGTGCTGGACGACTATCTGGACGAGCTGCTGGGCGAGGCCATCGCCGTCGCCGCACCGCCGGCGCCGGTCGCCGCCGCGCCTGCGCCCGAGCGCGAACCGACCTGGGACGACCTGCCAGCCGAAGTCATCTACGAAACCGGTGACACCACCTTGACCGCTGCCGTGGAGACCCTCGCTGGTAGCGCCGGGCCATGCCCGGCGAGCGCAGCGGCGCC
>JAFAFD010000349.1 GCA_023423675.1 Pseudomonadota bacterium
ATGCAGTTGACCATTGCATCCAGAATCGAGTGCATGGGCTGATTGCGCTCCCAGTACGGCTGCAGGCAACTGGCATCATCCAGATTCAGACCGAACTCCTTGCACCCTTTTTTCTCAAGCGCATGCAATGCCGTGCCAGACGAGCGCACGATCTGCACGCTGATATTCCCCGCATTCCCCGGACGCGTCAGGTCGCCAAACAACTCCGCCATGCCACCCATGGAGGCCAACCATTGGTCGGTCAACGCAGTGAGTTCCATCCCGCGCGCGAGAGTGGTCTGCTCAGGCATGTCCGTTCCAAGCCATTCATTGCTCTTCCTGAGCGCTGTGTTCAAGGCGCCGCGGGTAGCGCTGCCCGCTTCACGGTCGCCACGCTGGTTCTGCCAGACCATGGCATTCCAGCGGTGCATGAAGTTGAGAAAGATGTCGAACACTGCTGGACCTTGCAGCCGTGCGTGTACATCCTGCCAGGGCATGCGTGGCTGGCGACCGCTGTCGAGCAGGGACTGGGTTCGATCAATCGGCGTATTGATCCATTTCACCAGCGCCTCCCAGTCCTTCTTTGCCTTGTCGAACTTTGCCTCGATCTCGGCGAGCTTGACCCCGGCGTCGGCCAGCAGGATCCACGGATTGGAGATGTAGCCCGCCGTTCTCGCCGCACTCTGGAAGGGACTCATGACAGCCGCTCTGACTTCGGCTTTGCGCTCGTCGATCCAGCTCCCGAACTTGACAGCCTGTATCTCTGTGAATCCACCGACCGCACGCGCCGCTGCGCGTGCTGCGTCCACGGGATTGAGCTTTGCTGCTTCGTCGACCGCACGATTCGATGCGGCAATAACGTCGGCGTATTCTTTCTCGACCTGCTCAAGTTGTTCTTGAATGGCCAAAAAGGTCCGGGCAACCGTCCGCTGGATTGCACGGCCTTCTTCCATGCCAGGAATGACCCAATCAGCAAGTACCTTCAGTCCCTCGCGCTTGAGTGCCTCCGGCACACCCAGCTTGTCCGCGTAGTCCTGCAGTTCGGCCAGCGCAGCGCCGGCGTCCCACTGCGCCTTCATCCGGTCCAGCGCGATGGCCAGGCCCGGCACGTAGGCCTGGGCAAAGCCGGGACGGACACGACCGGCTGCTTCCGGGCTGGTGTCAGGCTTATCGAGAGTCAGCTCTCCCTCGTCATCCGTCATGCGCCGATACTTGCCCAGGCAGTTGTTGTAGTGATCATTAAGCACGTGCAGCGCCGGGTCGCAGACCACGTCGAAGTTGCCGTCGTCCCATCGTCCATGGGCGATGTCCAGGCCGCCAACAAAGCCGATCTTCCCATCCACGACCAGGATCTTCTGGTGGTGCGAGAACGCGATGTTGAATGCGTCTGTGCGGCCGGTGGCAGGATTGTGCAGGCCGACCTGCACCTGACCCGGCGTGTTGGCATCCTGCATCTTGTACAAGGCCGTACGCGCCTCGTTTTCGTGGGTATAGGCCGCCGCCTCGACACTGTCGTAGAGCAGCACCCGTACATCCACGCCGCGCTGGTTGATGGCGTCGAACAACAGTTCACTGAGGCGGCTGGCGTGGGCGCCTCCGCGATCGTCCATCTCTGTGTCGAAATTCATCTGCCAGTCGGCGATGAAGATGAATTTCTGCGCGCCCCGGATGTCGTCTGCCATCGCTTTCATCGCAGAGCGCCCATCGGTGTAGGCATCCACCTTGTTGCCCAACCGGACCGGGGCGAACTGGCGGTCGGGCGGCGCGTAGAAATCGCCGCTGGCGGTGCCCTTCTGCCCGTCCAGGCAGGTCAGTGCGGTGTGCGGGACGCTGCCCAGTGTGGTGCCATCTGCCATGACTAGATTTCCTTGCGCTGGGCCGGGTCGGCGTCGATATGCGACTGGAATTCGTACTCGGCGCGCTGGCGGTAGGCGTACAGGGCCGCTTCGTCGGGCAGGTCGGCCAGCGTCTTGCCGTAGTTGATCGCCTCGAGCGTGTCCAGCGTGGCGCGCACGCCGGGCGAGCTGCTGTACGGGCGCGGGCGCTGCAGGGGAATCACGTCGATCCCATGCACCAGGAACAGGCGCCCCGGGAACCGGCCGGCATCGTTCCATATCCTCGCGCACAGGGGGTCATCCAGGCTGACGTCGCCCTGCTCGTCGGCCTGCCCTTCGGCAAGGGTCTCGGCCCAGTTGCCCGGCACCAGTGCGCCATCACGCGTATCTTCGTCCAGCGGCTGGCGGGTACGCACGATCTTCCAGGGCTGGCCTGCGAGCGGATGTCCCTGCGGCCCCGGGATGTCCTGCAGGCGGAAGGCCAGCTTTGGAATCTGCTCGCTAAGCGTACTGGTCGGCATATCTGGAAGCGCGTAGCTGAGCTGCGCAGGCCCGACGAAGGACTTCTGACCAGCATGAACGGTGATGGTGCCCGGACAGTTGATCACCAGGTTGCCCCCTTCCAGGGTGATGCTGGCGCCCCCGGCCGTGGCGATGTGCAGGGTGCCGGGCGCTGCCAGTTCCAGCGCGCCCTGTGCGCTGGCGGCGCGCAGCGCGGCACGCGCGCTGAGGCCGACCGAGTCAGACTGGGCGCGGATGTCCAGCGCGGCCTGTCCGGCCACGACACTCAGCGCAGCCTCGCCGGCAGCGCTGCCGGTACTGGCCGCGAGCACGCCGATCGCCTGCCTGGAGTGCAGGTGCGCATGACCCGCCACGCTGACATCGCTGTCCTGGCCACTGGCCAGCGTCACGTTTCCTGCACTGCTCCAGTGCAGGGCCTGGCCCGCCACAATGGCAACGCCAGCATGGCCGTGCAGCCCCAGGATGGGCGCATTGGTGTGTGGCACTGCAGTGGCAGCAGGCTGCCCGTCGCCACCCGAACATGCCTGTGAGTAGGCGTGGCCATCCACGGTGGCGCGGGCGACACGCTGGATACCGGCCAGGCCGGCGCTGTCGTCAGACGGTGCGTGGCTGGCCAGGCCCACCGTGGCGTGCGTGGCGGCGGCGGCATGGCTGGTTCTGGCCAGGATCGCGGCCTGCCGCAGCAGCGCGCTGGCGGCGACCACCTCGCCCGCCGGCGACGAGGCCCCGTGGGAGCGCGCGGTCAACCACACGCCCCGTTCCCCGCGCAGGGCCCCCCACGCATCAGTACGTAGTTCCAGCCCCTCGCCCCGCAGGGAACCTCGATGGTTGTCGGCCGTGTGCCGCAGATGACCAAGATTCAATTCGCTGCAGGCCTGGCTGCTGGCCAATTGCAGCCGCAGCTGGGTATCGGAATCGTCGAACAGCAGACGGTTGTAACCGGTGCCGTACCATTCCCGCGACTGGATACCCCATACCGCCCCAGCATTGCGGTGTTGATCCTCACCGGGCGCCATCGCGTGCCATGCGGGCGCATGACCGCCTGCCACGTTGCACTGCGCGCTGGGACGAGCGTCTGCGGCCCGCCCAAACAACCCCGCGTCGCCGGTTGACGCCGCCAGCCCGGCGGGCGTCGGTACGATGCCTGCTTCGCCACGACCGTTGTACAGCGCACCGAGCACCAACGGCCGATCGATGTCACCTTCCAGAAAGCCGACCAGGACCTCCTGGCCGATGCGCGGCAGGAACTGCGCCCCCACGCCGGGCCCGGCATAGCGCTGTGCTACCCGCATCCAGCAACTGGCGTGGCCATCCTCGACCCCCTGCAGATGCAGGCGAACGCGGATCCGGCCCATGCTGTCGGCATGCACCTCCGCGTCTTCCTGGCCATCGCCACTGATGACGGTAGCGGTCTGGTAGCCCGGCGCAGTCGGGCGCGGATTGATGCGCTCTCCCGTACCATCCTGCAGGACGGGTCGCCACGGCTTGCGCTGGTCGACGGCGCGGAACCGGTTGGCATAGCCGGTTGCGCAAACGTCAGCCAGCGGTGGGCCCGGCAGCGCAGCGCTGGCGTCAAGCCAACCAGCTGGCGCCTCGGCGCGTGACGGCACGGCGCTCTGCGTCAGTGGGGTTGGATTGCAGCCATGGTGCAGCACCTCGACAGGCAGGATCGTCGGCGGCGAGCCAGCGCTGGAGCCCAGTATGCGAATGAAGCGTCCCGCCTGCAGGCTGCGGACGCTGCCCGCTCCCAGCCAGCCAGCCAGACCCGCTTCATGAGCCTCTGCCACGCGTCTTGCGCGGCGCTGCCCGTCAACCGCCTTGCCGAATGCATGGCCGCCAACGTGGTCATAGATCTCGCGCGGGCTGCTACCTGTGCTCTCCAACGGCAGCTGCACATGACGCACCACCGGACCCTCATAGTCAGTGGTCAAGAGCGAAAGCCGACTGCTACCCAGCACGTGGCAGCGGCCCAGCTGCTGCAGAGTGTCTGCCGCTTCGGTGCCATCATTGCGGTGGAAGCGGATGCCATCATCACGGAATGACTGTGTGTTTTCCGGGCGCGCGGTGCTGTCGAAGAACATCACCAGCGTCAGTCCGGCATCAGTGTCACTTTCAAAAGCGCAGCCTATTCCCTCTTCGGCCAGCAGGCGCAACATGAATGCGAGATCCGATTCCCGGTACTGCACGCAGTAGCTGCGCACGGGGGTCGCGGCCAGCGCAGCCACTGCATCGTCGCTCCAGCGCCAACGGGCAAGCTCGCCATGCGCGCCCAATACGTCCTCGACGATGTCGCGCACGGAAGACTGCTGGTAAACGCGGCTGTGCCGGGCGTGCCCCAGAAACCAGGTCCATGGCACACAGCGCAGGCGATAGCGGGCCAGTCCGCCATCGCTACCGAGTAAGCTGGCCTCGGCAATGTGCCCACAGCGGTAGTGATCCTGCCCATCGTGCAGGCGGGTGATCAGCGCGCCTTCCCGCCCCAGCCAGTCTCCGAAGGGCAGGTTCGAATCAGTATTCAGTACGTCAATCCAATAGTCAAAGCCGCTGGTCAGGCATTCGTGGCCCCACCATTGCTCGATGTACAGGGGGGGGGGCAGGCCATCAGCCTGCAGCCGGTACAGCTGCCGATCCGGCACCAGGCCGATGAGCGAAGCAAGCGGACAGTGCGCATGTGAAGCGTCCATGACTTCTCCTGTGTCAACCGACGGTCGCTCGCCAACCTTGACGTTTTTTTCACCACCGGCTCATGGAGCCTGTGGCACAAGCGTCCCGGATGTCTATCCACAGGTTTCCTCCAGCCAGATCCACATCCGCTGTGGAGAACGTCCTGTGCTGGCCGCGGCCCCCCGCCACGCGCTACCCTTGTGGCCTGAACCCACTGTGGCGCAAGGCTTAGGCCTTACCTGAGCAATGAAAAGCATCGAGCATCGAGATTTCACCCTGTCGCCTGAAGACAACGAGCGGCTGGCCAACCTGTGCGGCCCCTTCGACGGCCATCTGCGACAGATCGAGCTGAAGCTCGGCGTGGAGATCGCCAACCGCGGCTTCGTGTTCCGCATCAGCGGGCCGGACGAGGCCATCGTCGAGGCGCAGAAGCTGATCGAGGCGCTGTACGTCGAAGCCGCCGAGA
>JAFAFD010000356.1 GCA_023423675.1 Pseudomonadota bacterium
CGCGCCGCGGCTTCACCGCGACCTCGCGCGAGACCCTGCTGCTGGCCAACAACCTGCTGCTGGCCACCGCCTGCGCGATGGTGCTGCTGGGCACGCTGTACCCGCTGCTGGCCGACGCGCTGTCGCTGGGCAAGATCTCGGTCGGCCCGCCCTATTTTGGCAGCCTGTTCCTGCTGCTGATGGCGCCGATGGTGCTGCTGCTGCCGTTCGGCCCGCTGGTGAAGTGGCAGCGTGACCAGCCGTCGCGCGCGTTCGCCCTGCTGGCGCCGTGGCTGGGCCTGGCCGTGCTGCTGGGCGGTCTGGCCTGGTGGCAGGCGCCGCAGAACGGCTGGAAGGCCGGCCTCGGCGTCGCTGCAGCGGCCTGGGTTGGCCTCGGCACGGCGCGCTTCGTCTGGCAGCGCCTGCGCGGCAATGGCCGCTTCACCGGCGAAATGCTCGGCATGATCGTCGCCCATGCCGGCGTCGCCGTGTTCCTGGCAGGCGCGCTGCTGGTGGAAGCGCTGAACGTGCAGCGCGAAGTCGCGCTGGCGCCGGGCCAGCAGGTGATGGTCGGCCGCCATGAAGTGCGCTTCGAAGGCGTCGACCATCGCGAAGGCCCCAACTTCACCGCCGACCGCGGCCATCTGCGCGTGTTCCGCGACGGTCGCGAGCTGGCCCTGCTGCATCCGGAAAAGCGCCAGTACGCCAGCGGCGGCCAAGTGATGACCGAGGCCGGCATCGATGCACGCCTGAGCGGTGATGTCTACGTGGCATTGGGCGAGCCGCTGGGCAACAATGCATGGGCGGTACGGGTGCACATCAAGCCGTTCGTGCGCTGGATCTGGCTGGGCGCGCTGCTGATGGCCCTGGGCGGATTCATCACCGCCGCTGATCGTCGTTTCCGTCGTCCGTAGGAGTTTCCATGTCCGAGTCCCCCGCCCCGCGCCCGTCCCGCCCGCTGCCGCCGGTAGCCATCGTGATCGGCGTGCTGTTCTTCTTCGGCCTGCTTGGGCTGATGATCTACGGGGTCATGAAATCGGGCGATCCGCAGCGCGATGTGCTGCCTTCGGCGCTGATCGACAAGCCGGCACCGGCCTTTGCCCTGCCGGTGCTGCACGACCCGAGCATGACCGTGCGCAGCGAAGAACTGCGCGGTGCGCCCTACCTGTTGAACGTGTGGGGCAGCTGGTGCGCGGCCTGCCGCGAGGAACACCCGGTACTGACCCGCTTCGCCGAGAGCAAGCGCGTGCGCGTGATCGGCTACAACTGGAAGGACGAGCCGACCGACGCGCTGCACTGGCTGGAAACGCTGGGCAACCCGTTCATGGTGGTGCTGAGCGATGTCGAAGGCCGCACCGCCATCGACTGGGGCGTGACCGCTGCGCCGGAAACCTTCCTGGTCGACGGCAGCGGCATCGTGCGCTGGAAATACAGCGGCGCGATGACCCAGCAGGTGGTCGACGAAAAACTGATTCCGGCGCTGCAGAAGATCGAGAAGGCCCAGGGCAATGCCGATGCCGGCCTGCACGGTAATCCGTAAGCCGCTGCACTGGCTGCTGCTTGCGCTGCTGATGGCGGCAGCGCTGCCCGCGCCTGCCCAGCAGCCGCTGCACGACCCGCGTCCGCTCGCCTTCCGCGACGCGGCTGAAGAAGCCCGATTCCATGACCTGGCCGCGCAGCTGCGCTGCGTGCAGTGCCAGAACCAGTCGCTGGCCGATTCCAACGCACAGATTGCCCAGGACCTGCGCCGCGAGGTGCTGCAGCTGATGCAGCAGGGCCACGACGACACACAGATCAAGCAGTTCCTGGTCGCCCGCTACGGCGAGTTCGTGCTGTACCAGCCGCCGCTGCAGCCGGGCACCTGGCTGCTGTGGGGCGGCCCGCTGCTGCTGCTCGGCGCCGGTGGCGTGGTGGTGCTGGGCATCGTCCGCCGCCGTGGCCGCAACGTGGCGCCGGCAGCGGCCGGCAACGCCGATGAAGGAGATGGCTGGTGAGCAACCTTCTGCCCGTGCTGGCCGGTCTCGTGGCGGCGCTGATGGCCGCGCTGGTGCTGTGGCCGCTGCGCCGGCAGGGCCGCCGCGGTTTCGTGCCGGGTGTGCTGGCACTGGGCGTGGTCGGCGCCTGCCTGTACCTGCTGGTGGGCGATCCGCGCGCCGCACAGGTGCAGCCGGCACCGTCGGTCACCACCCTGCGTGATGGAGTGAAGGCCCTGCAGCAGGCACTGCAGCGTGACCCGCAGCGCGCCGATGGCTGGGCACTGCTGGGCCGCTCGCACGCCGAACTGGGCGATACCCGCGCCGCCGCCGAGGCCTTCGCCCGCGCCGTTGCCCTCGCCCCGGATGATGCTGGCGTGCTGGTGGAAGCCGCGCAGGCGCGCGCTCAGGCCGATGCCGGCAAGCAATTCGATGACACCGCGATGGACTGGCTGCAGCAGGCCCGTCGCCTGGCACCCGACGCCGAGCGTGCCAGCTGGCTGCTCGGCATCGCCCTGCGCCAGCGCGGCAGGAATGCCGAAGCCGCCGACGTCTGGAGCAGCCTGCTGCCGCGCGTGGAGCCCGGTGCTGCGCAGGCGCTGCAGGCGCAGATCGCCATCGCCCGCGAGGCCGCTGGCCAGGCAGCGGATACACCGGCGGCGGATGCGCCTGCCCTGCTGCAGGTCCGCGTGCAGCTGCCCGACACGGTGAAGCACGGCGACTGGCCGGCAACCACCCAGGTCTTCGTACTCGCCCGCGCCGTCGGCGGCCCGCCGATGCCGGTGGCCGCACGCAGGCTGCCGCTGGCCGGTTTCCCGGCCACGGTCGGCCTCGGTGACGGCGACAGCCCGATGCCGACTGCGCCGCTGTCCGCGCATGCCGACGTGGAGGTGCTGGCGCGCATTTCGCGCAGTGGCAGCGCCAACCGCAGCGATGGCGACCTGCAGAGCGAGGTGATGCGGGTGACATTGCCGCATGACGGCGTGGTGGAGCTGCGGTTCCCGTAGAT
>JAFAFD010000121.1 GCA_023423675.1 Pseudomonadota bacterium
GATCATCCCTGCACTGGCCGCAGGCCCCGCCCCTTCCGAGCCGTACGCCGACTGCCTGCTCGGCAATATCCGGCCCGGCCTGTCTGACAGTGCGCTTCATCTGGTTCAGGAGGCCTGTGCTGCGAAGTATTCCGACAGCTTTGCCGCCTGGATGAAGCTGGAACGACGGCACAATTCCCTGCGGCGGGCGCAGTTCGACGCAGATCATGCTGCGGCGGTGCGGTCTGCCAATGCGGCAGCGAATGCGGCGGCTACTGCTGCGCAGGCCGCAGCGGATCGTGAGGCGGCGCGAGCCAAGGGTGCCGACGCGAAGTAGGCCACGGGCTGGATTGGCAACCGACCTGGCCGAATCAGGCCGCGCTAACGTGCAACTGCACGCCCAAGGCTTTCGTCACCTTGAGGATGGTGGCGAAGTCGGGACTGCGTTCACCGGACAGAGCGCGATAGAGGCTTTCCCGGGAGACGCCCGCGTCACGGGCAACTTTTGTCATGCCTTGGGCGCGGGCGATATCACCCAGCGCCTTGGCAATGAAGGCAGAATCACCGTTGCTTTCAGCAATGCACGCGTCCAGGTACGCCGCCATTTCCTCTGGAGTGCGCAGATGTTCAGCCACATCGTACTTTTCAACGATGGTCTTCTTGCGGGCTGCCATGGACTTGGATTTCCTGAAGTTAGTAATACGAATATCAGTGCTCTTTAGCCACACGTGATAGTGCGCCGTCGGCATGCATTCTCTCGCCCGCACTGTCCACGCCAAGCCTATTGCCTCGCGGCGTCTTCGGAAGGTCAAAGATTCGCTGCCAACTCCTGAGCCTTCTTTATGTCACGCTGCTGTGCTGCCTTGCTCGATTTGTCGCCACCAACCAGCAGGATGATCAGCTCCTTGCCGCGTTGCGTGTAGTAGACGCGATACCCCGGGCCGACATCCACTCTCAGTTCGGAAATACCACCCGATAGATTCCGGTGATCGCCAGGATTTCCTGCGGCCAGTCGCTCAATCCGCGCCTGGATACGCGCTCGGCCAACGATGTCTTGCAGGCCGTCGATCCACTTTACGAATTCGAGCGTGCGCTTCGTTTTCACGCCTCAATGTAGCCTACAGGCTACACTCCGTCAAGTATCCCTGTAGCCGGCGGACTACACAGCCAGTTCCGCGCCATCGAACAGGGACAGATTGGCGCCCTCGCCTGCAGGATTGGTCAGGAGCGCGGCATAACCCAGCAGCGTCACCGCGGCGCTCGCGGCAAGCGCTGCCCTAAAGGCAGCGCGTAGGTGGGCCGCAGCACCGGCGTCGCGGGCTCAACCCGCCGAGCAGGCGACGTCCATCACCGCAGCGTTCAGTGTGCCCGGATGCACCGGCACGGGATCGAGCGGCCTGGGTTCGCCCCCGAGATACTCGTTGTCTGCGCTGATTTCCAGACTCGAGAGATGGGCCACGGTGTGCTTCTTGCAGTCATAGCGTGATCGGACATCCATGTACCGAGTCCGGGGGTGAACCTTGAGATCGTCGGGTACGGTATCAAGCACCTGGCGGATCGTCAGCGTGACGGTGTCACCCTCACGCCGCAGCTTCTGCTGCCTGTCGATATAGGTCTTGGAAGACGCACTGTTGCCCAGGTAATACCAGCGCTCTGGTGATTTGACGCCGTCTGCTCGTTCTGATGCCGGCGTACCTGCATTTCCCGGCGTTACGCCCGCTTTTTCGGCTGCCTGGACCGAAGTACTGCCCAGAGCCACAGTGGCAAGAAGAATGGCGCCAACGCGCTTCAATTCAACGAACGTCATGTAATTACTGCTCCTTGCTACGACATGGGGGGGCAAGTATGCCGTTCGACCGAGCCGCGATTTCCACTCTTGCCTGAATAGGTTGCCCTTCGACTTTGCAGCGCGGCTTGATCACGCTGCGCAAAAGCAGAACAGCGCCCGCATTGCATCTGGGCTACGCTTCTTTGAGCCGCTCGACGGATATGACTCAGAGCGCGACCAACAGACATCCTTTCGAGGCCCCATCCGTGCTCAATCGCGCCTGCCTGCTCGGCACATTGTTACTGGCCAGTGGTTCATCCTTGGCCAAGCCCAGCACTGAGCTGCCTGAGGCAATGCGCGTGGCCGAGGCTTATGTCTCAGGCCAGGGGATCCCAAACACCGAACGTTACCTTGCCAGCGTCGTGTGGCATGAGCAGCCGGGCCACCCGGAGAAGAGCTGCTGGTCAGTCATGTGGCGGCCCAACGAGCCAGCGTTGGATGCTCAGCTGGTCGTGTGGGTGTGCAGCGACGGCAGGATCCACCACCAGGCTGGCGCATGGGGCTGATCGCTAAGGGCCGATAAAGAGGATTGCGGAGCAAAAAAAAAGACGCCCAAGGGCGTCTTTTCTTTGAATGCATTGGTGGGCCGTGATGGATTCGAACCATCGACCAAAAGATTAAAAGTCTTCTGCTCTACCGACTGAGCTAACGGCCCGTGCATGCCCTGCCTTTCGGCGGGGTCGGCATTTTAACCTAATTTGATAGCTGGGTGGGAGGGCAGAAGCGTGCGAACCAACGGTTCGCACCCACCACAGCACACCGGTAGCGCCGGGCCATGCCCGGTGGAGAGCGTGCGAACCAACGGTTCGCACCTACCAGAGCAGGCCGGTTCGCACCCACCGAGGGGCGGTTACGCGTACAGCGTCGGGTCGGCTACGCCGGCATCGGCGAAGCCCTGCGCGCGCAGGCGGCAGGCATCGCAGTGGCCGCAGGCGGCGCCGTTGGCGTCGGCGTTGTAGCAGGAGACGGTCAGGCCGAAATCCACGCCCAGGCGCACGCCTTCGCTGACGATCTGCGCCTTGCTGAGGAACTGCAGCGGCGCGTGCACGGTGATGCCCGCCCCTTCCACGCCCGACTTGGTGGCCAGGTTGGCCAGCGCCTGGAAGGCGGCGATGAACTCGGGGCGGCAATCCGGGTAGCCCGAATAGTCCACGGCGTTGACGCCGCAGAAGATGTCGTTGGCGCCGAGCACTTCGGCCCAGCCCAGGGCCAGCGACAGCATGATGGTGTTGCGCGCCGGCACATAGGTGACCGGGATGCCCTCGCCGCCCGCTTCGGGCACGTCGATGTCATCGGTCAGGGCCGAGCCACCGATGCTGCGCAGGTCGACGTCCACGGTCTTGTGGGCGATCACGCCTTGGGCCTTGGCCACGCGCACGGCGGCGTCCAGCTCGGAGGTGTGGCGCTGGCCATAGCGCACGCTCAGGGCATGCACGGCGAAGCCCTGTTCCTGGGCCATGGCGATGACGGCGGCTGAATCCATGCCGCCGGAGAGAAGCACGACTGCCTTCTTCATTGGTAAAACATCCGGTTGGGAGGGGAAAGCCAGCACGCTGTCCCGCGCCGGAACTACATCAGGGCACCACGCCCGGGCTCATCGGCCCGGCTCGTCGTTCCACAGAATCTTGTGCAGCTGC
The DNA here is from genome assembly GCA_023423675.1 of Pseudomonadota bacterium. Lineage (GTDB taxonomy): Bacteria > Pseudomonadota > Gammaproteobacteria > Xanthomonadales > Xanthomonadaceae > Stenotrophomonas. The sequence goes on from JAFAFD010000121.1 coordinate 3,445, forward strand.
ATCTGGAAGCGCACCGGCAGCCGGTCTTCGACGATCCAGTCGGCCAGCTGGCGCGCGGTGATCTCGCCCTTGCTGGGCGAGAAGAACACGGTGCAGCGCTTCACCAGGTCGTGCTCGGCGAGCATGCCCTTGGCCCAGTCGTAATCTTCGCGGCTGCAGATGACGAACTTGATCTGGTCGCGGGCGGTCAGCAGCGGCAGGTTTTCCAGACGGTTGCGCGCAGCTTCAGCCGAACCCGGGGTCTTGATGTCTACGACGCGCGACACGCGCGGGTCGACCGCGCTGACGTCCAGCGCGCCGGATGTTTCCAGCGAGACGTCCATGCCGGCATCGCAGAGCTTCTGCAGCAGCACCAGGCAGCGCTTCTGCGCCAGCGGCTCGCCGCCGGTCACGCAGACATGGCGCACGCCTTGGGCCAGCACCTCGGCCACGATGTCGTCGATATCCCACCAGGTGCCGCCGTGGAAGGCGTAGGCCGTGTCGCAGTAGTTGCAGCGCAGCGGACAGCCGGTCAGGCGCACGAACACGGTCGGCCAGCCGGCGGTATCGGCTTCGCCCTGCAGCGAGGTGAAGATCTCGGTGATCTTCAGCCGGGGCAGCGGCGACTGCACGATTTCGCTGGGGGTAGCGACGGCGGCGGACGGGGAAACGGCGGTCATGGCGGGGACTTCTTCATGGAACACGTGACTGGGGGCTACCGTGGCCGGTAACGAACACAGCCGAGCATGGGCTCGGCTCTACAACAGGCGGGCGGCCGGATCAGCAGGCGCCGGAAACGAAAGCAGCCGAGCATGGGCTCGGCTCTACAGGTTACGTATTGTACGCCGGGTCAGCGGATCAGCGGATCTGCTTGCCCAGGCGGATCGACTGCAGGCGGTCCTGCGCGGTGCGCGCGGCGTCCGAGCCCGGGTACTGCGCCACGACGGTTTCCAGGGTCTGCTGGGCCTGGTCGACCTTGCCTTCGCCATACAGCGAGAGGCCAACCTTTAGCAGGCCGCCGGAGGCCTTGTCGTGGGTGGGATAACGCGAGATCAGTTCGCGGAACTGGGTCTCGGCCATCGGGAAATTGCGGGTGGCGTAGTAGCTCTCACCCAGCCAATACAGCGCATTGGGGGTGTAGACGCCGTTGGGGTACAGCTCCAGGAAGCTCAGGAACAGCTGCGCCGAATCGTCGTACTTGCCAGCCTTGAGGGCATCGAAGGCGACGTTGTACGAGGTGCGCTCATCACCGGTCGCCGCGAGGCTGCCCGGGTCGCCATGCACCGAAGGCGGCCGCTCGGAAGTGGCCGCTGCAGTGGGCTGCGCCGGGGCCGCGGGGGCCGTCGACGAGGTGGCCGGAACAGGCGGCAGGGCCGGCGCTGCATTGCCCCCTTCCAACCGGTTCAGGCGGCTGTCCAGATCCAGGTACTGGTCCTGGGCGGACTGCTTGAGCTGGGCGTTTTCGTGCTGGATCTGCTCGAGGGTCGACTGCAGGCTGGTGACCTGCTGCCGCAGCTGATTGATCTGGTTCAACAGGTCCTGGTTGGCACTGTTGTTGTACATCTGCTGCTCGAGGGAACCGACACGGTCGGCCAGGCTCTGCCGCTGTGCGTGCGCCGGTGGGGGGGGCCCCCCGGGGGGGCCC
>JAFAFD010000371.1 GCA_023423675.1 Pseudomonadota bacterium
CGCTGCCGGTCTGTGGCACCTGCCGCGAGGAGCCGCCGCCGCAGGCTGCCACCCATGCCAGCCTGCTGTACCTGCCACCCGTGGACCAGTTGCTGGTCCGCTACAAATTCCACCAGGACCTGGCCGCCGGCCGACTGCTTGCGCAGCTGATGCAGCGCAGGCCGCCACCGTGGGCCTGCCCGCCGCTCGTGCCGGTGCCGTTGCATCCGCGTCGGTTGCGTAAGCGTGGCTATGACCAGGCCGGGGAGCTGTGCCGGTTGCTGCGCCAGCCGGTGTGGCGCGGCCTGTACCGGCGCCGGCATACGGCACCGCAGTCGGAGCGCAGTGCCGAACAGCGCCGCGAGAACCTGTTCGACGCCTTCGATGTGCGGGGTGAGGTGCCACCGCGCCTGACCGTGGTGGACGATGTGATGACCACCGGCAGCACGGTGCTGGAGGTGGCGGAGACACTTCGGCTGGTGGGGGCGGCAGAGGTGCGCGTGTGGGTGTGCGCCCGGGTACCGTGATGCGTCCCGGTAGAGTCGGCCGTTGGTCGACTGCCTTCGGATGTGGATAACGCCAGTCGACCAACGGTCGACTCTACCCAGCCTCTACGGCGCGGGCGCTAGGATGGACCACGGAACCTGATCGAAGGAGTGTTCATGCAGCTTCCCGGATCTTCCTCTTCGCCGCTGTTGTCGGCCGCCGGCCGCCGCGGGTCGGTGCCTGCGGACGCTGGCGTGAGGGCCGCTCTTTTGTTGTTGCTGGCGGCACTGGCCCTGACCGGATGCATGCCGGCGGCAACGCCTGAGGCAATGACGGGCCCGGCGCATGCACCGCGCCCGGGCGTGGACGTACGCCTTAGCGCGGTCGACGCGGCCGGCAAGGGCTCGCCCGTGCAGTGGCAGGATGAGACCCTTGCCCTGCGCGAGCCGCCGATTGCCGGCAGCGCGGACATCGCCGATGTGCGCTATGTGCTGGACAACGGCAACCAACCGGGCCTGCAGATCCGCTACCGGCCGGAGGCACACCAGCGCATCCACGATGGCACGGAGGCCCTGGTCGGCCAGCGTGCAGCCATCAGTGTGGATGGCCGCGTGCTGATGGTGGCGACGGTGGCGGGACCGTTTGGTGAATCGATGATGCTCAGTGGGCTGCCCAGCGTTGCCGAAGCGCAGGCGCTGGAGAAGCACATCACCGGCCGCTGACGTCGACGGGTAGAGTCGACCGTTGGTCGACCGTCCTTCCCGCGCTTCGCGCAAGTCGACTGACAGTCGACTCTACCCGCCTGTCCTTCACGCCCGGTTGCTGGCGAACCGCGCCTCGATCTCCTCCAGCGACCTGCCCTTGGTTTCCGGCAGCCACAGCGCGGCCACCAGGAAGAACACGAACGTGCAGCCGGCCCAGAACAGGAACATGCTGGCATAGCCGTAGTGGCCGACGGTGGGCAGGAACAGCGCGGCGATGGTGGTGGACACGAACTGGTTGATCAGCAGCGCGATGCTCATGCCGTTGGAGCGGATGCGGTTGGGCATCAGCTCCGACAGCGCCAGCCACACGCAGACACCGGGGCCGACCGCGAAGAACGCCACGAACACCAGGATGCACGCGGCCACCGCCCAGCCATGGGCCGGCGGCGGCACGGGGCCGATGCGTGCCTGTTCGATGCGCAGCGGTGCCTGTGCGGCGCTGGCCGGGTCGGCGAAGGGGTTCAGGTGCAGGTGGCGGAAGAAGGCGCCGATGACGCTGTCCGGCTGCACGGTACCGGCACGTTCGATGCGCAGTTCGCGGTCACCCAGGTTGTCGCTGCGCAGGGCGCGCACGTTGGTGAAATCACCATAGGCATAGGACACGGTCAGCTGCAGCGGCCGGCCCTCGCTGTCGGTGCTGCCCGCCAGGCGCTGCCACTGCGCGTCATCCAGCACCAGCTGCAGACCGTCACCACTCACTGCGGCCTGCAGCTGCGGTTGCACATCGGCGCGGCCGCGCTCGGCCTGGAAGAACAGCGTGGCGGCGGCCAGCAGGGCCACGCAGATGCCACCGCTGCCCAGCATCAGCAGGAACTTGCGGCCCTTGCGGTCGACCAGCAGCAGGGCGACCACGGTCATCACCGCGTTGAGCAGCTTGATCGCCACGTCGGCGCCGTTGGCCACCGAGCCGGACAGGCCGGCCTGGTTGAGGATGTTGACCGCGTAGGCCAGCACCGAGTTGATGCCGGTGGCCTGGGTACAGGCCAGTACCACGCAGGCCAGCAGGAACGGCACCACGTAGCGGCGGCTGAGCAGCGGATCGCGGCGGCCATCGCTGCTGCTCGATTCCGGTGCCTGGATCTGCGCAAGCGTGGCCTCGACATCGGCAGCGGGCAGTACGCGCTGAAGACTGCGGCGCGCGTCCTCCACGCGACCGCGGCGCACCAGCCAGCGCGGAGATTCGGACAGCCAGAAGATGCCGGCGCAGAACAGCAGGCCCGGTGCCAGGCAGCTCCAGAAGATGGTGCGCCAGGCGTGGTCCTTCACCACGAACAGTTCCTGGGCCTGCTGCGCCAGCGGAAGCGAACGCACGGCCTCGGCGGCGGCGTCCACGGCATGCGCCTGGTACAGGCCGATGAGTGCGGCCAGCACCAGGCCGATGGTCAGCAGCAGCTGGAACATGGCGGCGCCGCGCCCGCGCCGCTCGGGGCTGAGCACTTCGGCCAGGTACAGCGGCACCACCACGCCGATCAGCCCGCCACTGACGCCCTGCAGCAGGCGGCCGAGCAGCAGCGGCGTGTAGCCCGAGGCCAGCGCCATGATCGGGATGGACGCGGTGAACAGCAGGCCGGCCAGCAGCATCGCGCCGCGGCGGCCGATCAGGTCGGCCACCATGCCGGCGAACAGCGAGGACAGCACGCTGCCCAGCAGCACTGCGGCGACGACGAAACCGAGCTGCTGGCTGCTGAGCTGCCAGGCGTGGCTGGCAGTGGCTTCGAGGTAGGGCAGGGCACCGGCGATGATGCCGATGTCGATGCCGTACAGCAGGCCGCCAAGGCCGCCGATGAACAGCAGGTAGCGTACGGGCCAGCGCGGGGCGGTGCGTGCAGTCATCGACAGGTTTCCTGTGCGGCGTTTCGGTGCAGATTGCTTCCGTAGAGTCGAGCCATGCTCGACGGCTTTGCCGCCTCATGCGGGGGCAGTCGAGCATGGCTCGACTCTACAAATCGATTACCCGCCCGCCGACGACCACCTGCTGCAGGCGCAGTCCGGCGTCCAGCACCACTAGGTCGGCACGGGCGTCGGGCGCGATGCGGCCGCGATCATCCAAGCCCAGGTAGGCGGCGGGGAAGGTGGAAACACGCTGCGAGGCATCGGCCAGGTCGAGGCCGACCTGCACCAGGTTGCGCAGTGCCTGGTCCATGGTCAGCGCACTGCCGGCCAGCGAACCGGTGGCCAGGCGCACGCAGCCGCCGCACTTGTGCACGCGCTGTTCGCCCAGCGCGTATTCGCCATCGGGCATGCCGGTGGCGGCCGTGGCGTCGGTCACCGCGTACAGGCGCGGAATCGCGCGCGCGGCCAGGCGGATCACGCCGGGGTGGATGTGCTGCAGGTCGGGAATGATCTCGGCGTACTGCGCATGTGCCAGTGCGGCGGCGGCAATGCCCGGGCGGTAATGGTCGACGCCGGTCATGCCGTTGAACAGATGGGTGAAGCCCGAGGCACCGGCCTGCAGCGCGGCCACGCCTTCCTCGTAGGTACCGGCACTGTGGCCCAGCTGCACGCGGATGCCCATCGCCGCCAGCGCGGGTATCAGCGCGGTGTGCTCGCCGATCTCCGGCGCGAGGGTCATCACCCGGATCGGTGCCAGCGCATGCAGCTGCTGCACCAGCGCCAGCGTCGCCTCGATCGTGCGGTTGGGCTGCGCGCCCAGCCGCTGCGGGCTGATGAAGGGGCCTTCCAGGTGCACGCCGGCAATGCTGGCCGCCTCGGCATCGGGGGATGCCATCGTCGCGGCCACGCCCTGCAGGGCATGCTCGATCTCGTCCAGGCCGGCGGTCATGGTGGTCGCCAGCAGGGTGGTGGTGCCGAAGCGCAGGTGGGTGCGGGCGATGGTGCGGGCCACGTCGCCGCCCTGCATCAGGTCCACGCCGGCCGCGCCGTGCACGTGCAGGTCGATGAAGCCGGGCAGGATCACCGGCAGCTGCAGGTCATCGGCGCCGCTGTGGTCATCCACCTGCAGCTGGCGGATGTGCGAATCGAACTGGACGTGGCCACGGCGCCAGCCCAGCGGGGTGAGGATGCGGCCGTGCAGGCGGCGGGTGTCGGTCATGGCGGTGTCTCGGCGATGATCACTTCGATGCCCAGCCGCTGCAGCCCCTCGCGGGTGGCATCGTCGATGCCGGCGTCGGTGATGATGGCGTGGATCTGGTCCAGCAGCGCGATGCGGTGCAGGCTGACGCGGCCGAACTTGGAGGCGTCGGTGAGCACAACGATGCGGCGCGCGCGCTCGACCATGCGGTGGTTGAGGCGGGCTTCGGCTTCATCGTGGGTGGTCAGGCCGAACTGCAGGTCGAGGCCATCCACGCCCAGGAACAGGGTGTCGAAGCTGTAGGAGTTGAGGCTGGCCTCGGCCTGGCTGCCCTGCAGCGAGAGCGACTGCTGGCGCAGCAGGCCACCGGTCAGCAGCACGGTGATGCCCGGCGCGTTGGCCAGTTCCCAGGCGATGTTCAGGCCGTTGGTCATCACCGTCACGTCGCGGTGGCCGCGCAGGTGGCGGGCCAGGGTCATCGTGGTCGAGCCGGAGTCGATGATGATGTTGTCGCCGGCCTGCACCAGCCGCGCCGCGGCGGTGCCGATGGATTCCTTCAGCGGCAGGTTCAGCGCATCCTTTTCGTGGATGTCCTGTTCCTGCGGCGGCGTGCGCACCAGGGTGGCGCCACCGTGGGTACGGGTGGCCAGGCCCTGCGACTCGAAATGGGTGAGATCGGCACGGATGGTCACCGCCGACACGCCGAAGCGCTCGACCAGATCGGCCACCTGCACCGAGCCATGCTCGATCAGCAGCTGCAGGATCTGTTGCCGGCGGGAGCGGGTGTTGCGCATGGCCATCTCTCGGTTTCGTCAGGAAAGGTAGAGATTAGCCGTTCGCAAGAACGGAGGCAGCCGAACTTGCGTTCTGCTTGCGGCTGCCGGCCTGGTTGGCGCTGCAGGCGCGGGCGTATTCGCCCAGGCACTGGCCGATGCGGTGCTGCACCAGCGCGATGGGGGTGTTGGCCAGGGCGCCTTCGCGCACGGCGCGGTACTGCTCGGGCAGATGCTGGCTGAGCAGCACCAGCGGCGGCGCCTGCCGTTCCAGGTTGGCGAACAGGGTCTGCACCGCCTGCAGCAATGCCGGCTCGCCCCAGTAGTAGCGGCAGCGGTCGCTGAAAGAGAAGCGGCGCAGCAGGCGCAGCTCGGCCTCGTCGCCCTGGTAATACGGCTGCCAGTACTTCGGCTGCGCCTGCATCACTTCGTCCAGCACCTGCGGCAGGCGCGAGCACTGCGCGTCCGGCAGCAGTTCCGCCTCGATGGCGGCCAGCGCGAACAGCGCTTCGCGGTAGGCGAAGGTCGCCGCCGGGCCCACCTTGAGGATGGCGAAGTGGTCGCGCACCAGTGCGTGCAGGCCGCTCTCGCGCTGGTAATCGGTGGAATGCGCTTCGAACACGATGCGCGGCTGCTGTTCGAGGAAATCCGCGAGCGCACTGGCGGCCGCCGGGTCGTACTCGTGCACGCTGCTGTGGTCGAAATCCACGCCTGGCTGCACCACCATCGCGATCACGCGCTGCCAGGCATCGCGCAGCTGCGGCGTATCGAAGGCCTGCTGGTGGATGGCCAGGGTCTGCGCGGCAGCGGCCGGGGTGGTCACCTGCAGGCCACCGGCCAGCGAGGCTTCGCCACCAGGTACCGGCACTTCCGTGCCGATGACATAGACCGGCGGCGGCAGGCCGTGTTCGGCAGCGGTGCGCTCGGCGATCTCGGCCAGTTCGGACGAACGCGCGGCGACGATCGCATCGGGCAGCGGCACCGGGTCATCGGTGCAGGACATGCTGCAATCCAGGTGGATCTTGTGGAAGCCGGCGGCCACGTAGGCCTCGATCAGCACGCGCGCGTGGGTCATCGCTTCGGCGGCCGGGCGCTTCTGCCAGGCATTCGGGCCCAGGTGGTCGCCACCGAGGATCAGACGTTCGCGCGGGAAACCTTCTTCATCGGCCAGCGCGCCGACGTAGTCGCGGTACTGCGGCGGGGTCATGCCGGTGTAGCCGCCGAACTGGTCGACCTGGTTCGAGGTCGCCTCGATCAACAGCACGGTGCCGTGTGCCAGCGCCACGTGCATGGCCGCGCGCAGCACCTGTTCGTTGCTGCAGCAGACGCTGTACAGGCCGACGTTGGCACCGGCGCGGTGGGAAGCAAGCAGGGTCTGCAGCGGGGACATGGTCAGGCTCCGGTCAATCAGGAAAACGAGGGTTGGCAGGCGAGCAGGGCGGCACCGCGGGCACCCCCGGCATCGCCGAAGCGCGGCGGCACGATGGGCGGCACCTGCGCGCCGTTGAACAGATGCGCGGCAACGGCAGCCGGCAGCAGCTGGTACAGCGGCGCGTACTGCGAAAGGCCGCCACCGAGCACGATGACGTGCGGGTCCAGCGCCAGCACCAGTGCGGCCAAGCTGTGGCCGAGCAGGTCGCGGTGGATGTCCAGCGCCTGGCGGGCACGCACATCGCCGGCCTCGGCCAGGGTGATCACTGCGCTGGCGTCGCGCGCGCTGCCGCCGAGATGGCGCTCGATCATCGCCATGCCGCTGCCCGACACGTAGCGCTCCACGCAGCCCTGCAGGCCGCAGCCGCAGTCCAGCAGGGGCAGGCCGTGGCGCTGCAGCAGGTGGCCGGGCACGCTCCAGTGGCCCCACTCGCCGGCCAGGCCGTTGAAGCCGGTCAGCAGGCGGCCCTGCAGGCAGAAGCCACCACCGGCACCGGTGCCGAGGATGGCGCCGAACATGCTGGGGTAGCCGTCGGCGGCGCCACCGTGCGCCTCGGACAAGGCGAAGCACTGCAGGTCGTTGCCGAAGTGCAGCGGGCGCTGCAGGCGTGCCTGCAGATCCTGGGCCACGCACTGGCCGGTCAGGGCCGGCACGTTCGCGCTCAGCTGGCGGCCACTGCGGCGGTCACGCACGCCGGGCAGGGCGATGCCGATGGCGGCATCACCGCGGCCCAGCGCAGCATCGGCCTTCGCCACCAGCGCGACCACGGCCTGCAGGAAGCCGTTGTAGTCACCTTGTGGGGTGGCCACGCGGCGGCGCCAGGTGACCTGCATCGCCGCATCGCACGCCACCAGCTCGATCTTGGTGCCGCCGATGTCGATGCCGTAGCAGGCGTGGGCGATCAGCTCAGCCATGGTGGATGGTGACGCCCTGGACGACGCGGTTGACGGTGCCGTCCGGGAACGGATTGTCCGGGGTCAGGCCCAGCGCGGCCGAACGCTGCAGCGCGAACAGCTGTGCAAAGCCCAGCCACACCGGCGCCAGCCACGGGTCGTCCAGTGCCGGCACGGTGAGCGTGTACTCGTCGTCCGCGCCGATATCCGCATGCGGGCCGATCGCCAGCACCTGGCCAGCCACGCCGTCGCGGCGCAGTTCTTCCAGCAGGTCCTGTTCGTAGCGGCGTGCCAGCGGCTGCACGCTGCGCAGCACGACCACCAGGGTGTCGCCGTCCAGCGTGGACTTGGGGCCGTGGCGGAAGCCGAGCGGAGTATTCGCAAGGGCCAGCACGCGGCCGGCGGTCAGCTCCAGCACCTTCAGCGCGCACTCGCGGGCCAGGGCTTCCAGAGGACCGCTGGCCAGGTAGATCACCCGGTTGAACGGACGCTGCGCGAGTGACGCGACCGGTGCATCCCACTGCGCCAGGCCTTCGCGGCCGAGCGTGGCGATCTGCTTCAGGCGCGCGACGCGTGCCTCCCACGGCGCGCGGTCGAACACGGTCAGCGCGGCCAGCAGCATGCAGGTCAGGCTGCTGGT
>JAFAFD010000373.1 GCA_023423675.1 Pseudomonadota bacterium
GTGCCACACGATCAGCGGCTTGCCGGCCACCGTCAACAGCGGCTTGGGCGTGTGCAGGGTCAGCGGGCGCATGCGCTCGCCGAGGCCGGCGGCGAAGATCAGCGCTTTCATCAGCGCACCACGCGCATCGGTGCGGCCAGCTCGGCCAGCGCGGGCTTGATGCGCGCGTCCAGCAGCTGCTGCAGCGCGGCCAGTTCGGGGTAGCGCGGCAGCACTTCATCGAGGTAGCCGATGAAGCGCGGCACGTCGTCCAGGTAGTGGCCCTTGTTGTCGCGGTAACGCAGGCGGCTGAAGATGCCCAGGCACTTCAGGTGGCGCTGGATGCCCATCCAGTCGGCATCGCGCAGGAAGGTGGCACGGTCGGGTACCGGCAGGCCGGCGTCGAGCGCGCGCTGGTGGTACTGCGCCAGCCAGGCATCCACGCGTGGCAGCGGCCAGCTCAGGAAGGCGTCCTTGAACAGGCTCACCGCGTCGTAGGCGATCGGGCCACGCACCAGGTCCTGGAAATCGAGGATGGCCGGGCCATCGTCGACCGGCATCAGGTTGCGCGGCATGTAGTCGCGATGGGTCATCAGCTGGGCCTGGCCCAGCGCGTTGTCCATCAGCAGGCGCTGCGCCTGCTGCAGGCTCTCGGCCTCGGCGCTGTCGAGGGTGATGCCCAGGTGGCGCTGCAGGAACCATTCGTCGAACAGGCCGGCGTCACGCTGCAGCAGGGCTTCGCCGAAGCTGCCGAAATCTTCCGGCACCGGGATCGCCTGCAGGCGCAGCAGCTGCTCGATGGAACGGCCAAACCAGGCATCGGCATTGCGCTCGTCCAGCACCTTGGCCAGGGTCGGGCCACCGAGATCCTCCAGCAGCAGGAAACCGGCTTCGAGATCCTGGGCCAGCAGGGCGGGCACGCGCAGGCCGTGGTCGTGCAGCAGGCCACGCATGCGCAGCCACGGCTGCGGGTCTTCCAGGCCGGGCGGGGCATCCATCACGATGTGGCTGCCGCGCGTGCTGGTGGTGCGCCAGTAGCTGCGCAGGCCGGCGTCGACCGAGGCGCGCTCGACCACCGCGTTGGCATCGTCCAGCTGGGTGCGGGCCCACTGCAGGCGCTGCGCGCTGCGCTGGGGATCGGAAGCAGGTTCGGTCATGCAGGCAGTTCCGGGCGCGACGGGCGCGCCAAGCTCAGGGGGAAAGAGGGAAGAGGGGCGTCAGCGGCGTGGAGTGAACAGCCGCATCAGCGCCAGCACGGCTACCGCGCCGACCACCGCGCCGAGGAAACCGGCCGGTTCGCCAGGGGAATACCAGCCCATGTACTGGCCGAACCAGCCGGCGACCAGAGCGCCGACGATGCCGAGCACGATGGTCAACAGGCAGCCCATGCGGTTGTTGCCGGGCATGAAGAAACGCCCGAGCAGGCCGACGAAGAAACCGACCAGCAGGATGTACAGCCAGCTGCTGCTGCCGAACAGACCATTCATGTGCATGCGTTCCGCTTGGGGTGGACGCAGCCTAGCAAGGCCAGGCTGCGTCCGTCACGGTGTGCCGCGATCAGCAGCAGCCGTGGTCGCCGTGGCGGGTGCCGCTGTCGGCAGCCACCGGCGAACCGCTGGTCTCGCCGCGCAGGCTGGCGGCGTAGTGCTCGCTGATGACCTTCGATACGCAGGCGGTGACCTTCTTGCCCATCGGGATGTGCAGGAACTCGTTCGGACCGTGCGCGTTGGAGTGCGGGCCGAGCACGCCGGTGATCATGAACTGGGCGCCCGGGAACTTCTCACCCAGCATGCCCATGAACGGGATCGAGCCGCCTTCGCCCATGTACATCGCCGGCTTGCCGAAGAAGGCCTGGCTGGCGTCGTCGATGGCCTGGGTCAGCCCCGGCGCCATGGCCGGGGCGTTCCAGCCGGTGGAGGCCTTTTCAAGGTCCAGGGTGACCTGGGCGCCGTTCGGCGGATCGCGCAGCAGTGCTTCCTTCAGCAGCTCGCCGCATGCCTTGCCGTCGGCGGTCGGCGGCAGGCGCAGCGACAGCTTCACCGAGGTCTGCGGACGCAGCACGTTGCCGGCCGATTCCAGCGGCGGCATGCCGCCCACGCCGGTGACCGACAGCGCCGGGCGCCAGGTGCGGTTGAGCACCAGCTCGGCCAGGTCCTCGTTCATCGGGCGCAGGCCGTCGACCATCGGGAACTTCTCGAAGATCTCGGTATCGACCACTTCGGCGGCACGCTTGGCCTGGGCCTGGCGCTCGGCCGGGATCTCGACGTTCATGCCGTCGATCAGGATGCGGCCGGTGTCCTGGTCCTCGATGCGCGACAGGATCTGGCGCAGCAGGCGGAAGCTGGACGGGATGACGCCGGAGGCATCGCCGGAATGCACGCCTTCGTTGAGCACCTTGACCGTGAAGTTGCCGCCGGTCAGGCCGCGCAGCGAGGTGGTGCACCACAGCTGGTCGTAGTTGGCGCAGCCCGAATCCAGGCAGACCACCAGCGACGGCTTGCCGATGCGGTCGGCCAGGTGGTCGACGTAGGCCGGCAGGTCGTAGCTGCCGGACTCTTCACAGGCTTCGATCAGGACCACGCAGCGGGCGTGCGGCAGGCCCTGGGCCTGCAGGGCCAGCACTGCGGCCAGCGAGCCGAAGATGGCGTAACCGTCGTCGGCGCCGCCGCGGCCATACAGCTTGTCGCCGCGCAGGACCGGGGTCCACGGGCCGAGGTCGTCATCCCAGCCGGTCATTTCCGGCTGCTTGTCCAGGTGCCCGTAGAGCAGGATGGTGTCGTCGCCGGTCTCGGCGCCGGTGGCGGGAATTTCCAGGAAAATCAGCGGGGTGCGGCCTTCCAGGCGCACCACCTCGACCTTCAGGCCGGGCAGTTGCTGGGCCTTGGCCCAGGTCTCCATCAGGGTGACCGCCTGTTCCATGTAGCCGTTCTGCACCCAGTTGGCGTCGAACATCGGCGACTTGTTGGGAATGCGGATGTAGTCGACCAGCTGCGGGACGATCTCGCTGTCCCACTTGTCATTGACGAATTGGCCGAGCTTGGCGCTGTCCATCTGAAACTCCGGTTGCATGGGCATGTGATCCCGCCATTCTACGCCTGTGCTGGGGGTAGGGTTTTTCCTACAACACGTCGGGTATTTGGCTGGCTTTTAGAAATCGCCGAAACCGATAGGCTGTGCACATGTGGTGACGGATGCTGTTTCGACCGACGGGATTGCCGGTCGGGACGGCCAGAACCACAAGGAGATACACGTCGTGCCTTGGTCAGTCGTGTTCAGGGCGTTGGTGCTGGTGATGTGGGTGGTGGGGGCGCAAGCCGCCGAGCCGATCGACATCAACCGGGCCGATGCCCAGGCGCTTCAGCAGGGACTGGCGATGGTCGGGGCCGTAAAGGCCGCGGCAATTGTCGAGCACCGGCGCAGACATGGCCCCTTTCATCGCGTCGAGGACCTGACGCAGGTGAAGGGGATAGGGACAGCAATCGTCGAACGGAATCGACAGCGGATCACCGTCGGCAACACGATGTTGCCAGCGGATCCGGTACCCGGATCGGTACCGGTGCGCTCCGTGCCCAGGCGTTGACAGCAGGATCGTCGGGACCGGCAGGAGGCTGGTTCACCGGACACGGACAGGAAGGCCGTGCCCACCGACCGTCGCAGGGATGCGGCACCAATCACCAGGATGGTGGCATCACAGACCTGTGGAAGGGGCTGAGATATAAAAAGGACGAATGCGGCCGCGTGCAGGATGCAACGCCGCCCCCACAGCGCAGGATGCGAGGGGGTGGCAGCAGGCCGACAAGGACGTAACGAGTGCCCGGTACGACACATGGCTGTGTCGCCGGGCATTTCTCTTTCTGGCATGGGCAGAGTGTGGCGCAGCGCCTCACCGCCAATGGTGTAGGTTGAGCGTTCCCCACGGATTGGAACCTGCTGGATGCGCCTGCCCCGTCTGCCCCTGATGCTCGCACTTGCCCTGGCCCTGCCGCTGATGGCGCAGGCCGCGACGCCTGCCGCCAAGAGCACCACCGCAACTGCCACCGCCGAAGTGCGCGGCCCGACCGATCTCAAGCCCGGTGAATACCTGTGGCACCCGGAAGTGTCGCCGGCCGGCCCGATCGTGCTGGTGGTCAGCCTGGATGAGCAGCGCGCCTACGTGTACCGCAACGGCATCGCCATCGGCCTGAGCACGATCAGCTCGGGCAAGACCGGGCATGAAACGCCGACCGGTGTGTTCACGATCCTGCAGAAGGACAAGGACCACAAATCCAACCTCTACAACAGCGCGCCGATGCCCTACATGCAGCGCCTGACCTGGGACGGCATCGCCCTGCACGGCGGCAGCCTGCCCGGGCACCCGGCATCGCACGGCTGCGTACGCCTGCCGCAGGCGTTCGCGCAGAAGCTGTTCAGCGAAACCCAGCGCGGCGACACGGTGGTGGTGGCTGATGCCAAGAGCGCGCCGATGACCCTGGCCTATCCGGCGGTGCTGGCACCGGTGAACGCACGCGGCCAGGCCCTGCCGGAAACCGAAGGCGCCAGCCCGGCCAAGGCCTGGTGGGACGACGCGGCCGCACCCAGCGGCCAGGTCGGCATCCTGGTCAGCCTGCACGACCAGCGCCTGTACGTGCTGCGCGATGGCGTGATGATCGGCGAATCGCCACTGCGTGCCGATGCGCTGCCGGCGTTCCAGGGCACGACCCTGTTCGTGATGGGGCAGGGCTTCAGCGAAACGCCGAGCCCGCTGGACACCCAGCAGCGCCTGCACCAGTGGACCGCCTACCCGCTGCTGGGCCAGGACCGTGCGCAGGCCACCCCGGACCTGCTGGCGACGCCGTCGCTGCCGATGGCGCTGCCCACCGATTTCGCCCGCCAGCTGTACCAGGTGCTGGTGCCGGGCACGACCCTGCTGGTCACCTCGCTGCCGGCCGTGCGCCCAAGCGCGGCTGAATCGGGGTTGCAGCCGGTCTTGGAATCCGAGCCGGCCACGCCCACCTCGAAGAAGTCCTGAGTGAATACCGTGTGCCCATGATTGCTTCACGCACGCGCTGGCAGGCCGCCTTCGGCCTGCTTGCACTTCTTGCCGCAGGTGGCGCGATGGCGGCGGCACCGCCGGCCACCGCCAGCACCGACGACCTGACCGCGCTGCTGGCGCGCACGGCGCCCAACGCCGACCGCCACGTACTGAAGCTGGCGGCGACGGCGTTGCGCTGTGCGCTGCAGCGGCCGGAACTGGGCATCAAGGCCGAGCGGCTGGGCGTGATCGATTATTCGCGGCCGTCCACCGAGCAGCGCCTGTGGGTGTTCGACCTGGCGCGGCAGCGGCTGCTGTTCGAGGAATGGGTGGCGCACGGCCGCAACAGTGGCGGCAACCGCACCGAGCACTTCTCCAACCGCGACGGCAGCTTCATGTCCAGCATCGGTGCGTTCACCGCGCAGGAAACCTACATGGGCGGCAACGGCTATTCGCTGCGCCTGGACGGGTTGGAGCCGGGCTTCAACGACAAGGCGCGCGACCGCGCCATCGTCATCCACGGCGCGCCCTACGTGAACCCGACCGTGGCCCGCCTGCAGGGCCGGCTCGGCCGCAGCCTGGGCTGCCCGGCGGTGCGCCTGTCGGTATCGCGGCCGCTGA
Source organism: Pseudomonadota bacterium (assembly GCA_023423675.1). GTDB lineage: Bacteria > Pseudomonadota > Gammaproteobacteria > Xanthomonadales > Xanthomonadaceae > Stenotrophomonas. The sequence continues at coordinate 5,612 of JAFAFD010000373.1, forward strand.
TCGATTCGCTGCGCGGCGGCACCCTGGTGTTCGCCTATTACCCTGATCCGCAATGGCTGCAGCACTCGCAGCTGCTGGCGCCGCAGTGCGGTGAGGCAGGCGTGGCTGCGCGGTGATGCGCGATCGCGCGCGGCATGATGCAATGCGCGCATGGACATAGATGCTCTGCTGCGCACCCCGAGCCATGTGATTTCCAGCCTGGACTACCGCCGCGAACGCTGGCGCAATGGCCTGGGCTGGACCCGCGAGATCCTGCGCCTTCCCGCGCAGGGCGATGACTGGGCGCTGCGCCTGTCGGTGGCCGAGATCGAACAGGACGCCGCGTTTTCGGCGTTCCCCGGCGTGGAGCGCGAGCTGGTGCTGCTGCAGGGCAATGGTGTGCGCCTGCGCTTCGCCGATGGCCGCGTAGCCGAGGTGCTGCCGCCGCACGGTCGCGTGCGCTTTGCCGGCGAAGAAGCGCTGGACGGCGAGCTGGTTGATGGCACCACCCACGATTTCAACCTGATGTGGAAGCGGGAGCAGCTGCAGGCCGAGCTGCTGCACCGGCCGTTGGTGGGGTCGAAGTTCTTCTTCTGCGAACCGGGCGTGGCCTGGGCGCTGTACCTGCTGGCCGGGCATGCGGAATTCGGTGCGGACAGTGGGTTGCCGCCGATGCAGGCCGGCGATACCGCGTGGTTGGCCGCCGGTGAAAGGCAACGGCATGCATTGCAGGGCGGCGGCGAGTTGTTGGCGATACGGGTAACGACCGCCGGGTAGCGCCGGGCCCTGCCCGGCGTGATGGGGCGTCATGGAGCGTCATCCACGCATGGCGTGGATCTACCAATCCACGCATGGCGTGGATCTACTGGGGACGAGGATTGCAGTAGATCCACGC
>JAFAFD010000379.1 GCA_023423675.1 Pseudomonadota bacterium
GCGCCGACCGCGGCGGCCTGTTCCAGCAGCGGGTTGCCGGCATCCACGAACAGGCTGACGCGGCAGCCCATCGCCTTCAGTTCGGCCACCAGCGGGCGCAGGCGCTCGCCGTCGCGCTCGAAATCGAAGCCGTGGTCCGAGGTGATCTGGCCATCGCCATCGGGCACCAAGGTGGCCTGCGCCGGGCGGGTCTGCGCGCACAGCGGCAGCAGGCCCGGATAGCCCTCGCGCGGCGGTGCGAACGGGTTGCCTTCGATGTTGAACTCGACGCCGCGGGCGCGGGTCAGGGTCGACAGCGCCAGCACATCCTCGGCGGTGATGTGGCGACGGTCCGGCCGCGGGTGCACGGTGATGCCGTGGGCGCCGGCGTCCAGGCAGGCTTGGGCCGCACGCACGACATCGGGTTCGGTACCGCCGCGCGAGTTGCGCAGGACGGCGATCTTGTTGACGTTGACGCTGAGCTGGGTCATGGAACGGAACTACGGTGCGGAAGAGGGTGGGGGCGTGCCGTCATGGGCGCGGGCCTGCTCACGCAGGCGGCGCAGCTCCTCGGCATCGACCAGGGTGGACGGATCGCGCTGCAGGTCGCCAAAGCGGGCCACGTAGCGGCCACGCACCCACGCCAGCAGGAAGCCGAGGGCGGCGAGCAGGGCCAGCGACATCAGGCCCATGTGCGGGGTCTTCAGCGCGAAGGCGAAGCAGCCCAGCGCCAGCAGCAGGTACAACCAGTACATGTTCCAGTCCTCCCCGGGGCGTCGACCGCAGTGTAGCGCTGCGTCAGAGCAGCGGCGAGGCCAGGCGGGCGAAGGCTTCGGGCAGGCGGTGCAGCCACAGCGAGCGCCCGGCCTCGTCGTGCACGCGGGTGGCGCTGTCGAACTCGGCCTGCAGCAGCGTGGCCAGTTCCGCCACACGGTCGCGGTCGCTGATCATCATCGACAGCTCGAAGTTCAGCCGGAAGCTGCGGTGGTCGAAGTTGGCGCTGCCGACGATGCAGACGTCATCGTCGGCAATGAATGCCTTGGTGTGCAGCATGCGCGGGCCGTACTCGTAGATCTTCACCCCGGCATGCAGCAGTTCGTCGAAGTAGGAGCGCGCGGCCTGGGTGACGAACCAGGAATCGCTCATCTTCGGCACCAGCAGGCGCACGTCCAGGCCACCCAGCGCCGCCGAGGTCAGGGCCATGCGCGCGGCCTCGCCGGGTACGAAGTAGGGCGTCACCAGCCAGACCCGCTCGTTGGCTTCCTGGATGGCGGCCACGTGCAGGCGGTGGATGGTTTCCCAGCCCGAATCCGGGCCGGACACCAGCACCTGGGCATCGATGCTGCCATCGCCGCGCAGCGGCATGTCCGCCGGCCACAGGCGGGCGATGTCGAAGCGCGACGGCTCCTGCCCGCTGGCGTACAGCCAGTCCTCGGCGAACACCAGCTGCAGGCTGCGCACCACGTGGCCGCGCAGGCGCATGTGCAGGTCGCGGTAGGCGTTGGGATTGCGGCTCTCGTCTTCTTCGTCGGTGATGTTGATGCCGCCGGTGAAGGCCAGCTGGCCGTCGATGATCACCAGCTTGCGGTGCGTGCGCAGGTTCAACCACGGGCGCTTGAAGGGTTTCAGCAGCTGCCGCGGGTGGAACCACACGGCTTCGCCACCGGCATCCATCAGCGGCCGCAGGAAGCGCGCCGGCAGTGCCGAGGAGCCCACCGCATCCAGCAGCAGGCGCACCTGCACGCCTGCACGCGCGCGTTCGACCAGGGCGTCGCGCAGGGCGGTGCCGGCGTGGTCGGGATTGAAGATGTAGTACTCCAGGTGCACGTGGTCGCGCGCCTGGCCGATGGCTTCGATGAGCGCGGCATAGGTGGTCGCGCCGTCCACCAGCCAGGTGACTTCGGTGGCGCTGCTGGGCGCGAGGCCGGTGGTGGCCTGGGCGACCTTGGCCAGTTCGGTGCAGCCGGCATCGGGCGGGCAGACATCGCTGTAGTGCTCCATGCCCGAGCGCGCGCGGCCACGGCGCAGGCGCTGCCGCTTCACCTTCTGCGGGCCCAGCAGGTAGTAGATGAAAAGCCCGAGGTAGGGCAGCAGCGCCAGCGACAGGATCCAGCTGAGCGTGGCCACCGGCTCGCGCTTCTGCAGCATGATCCAGCCGGTCAGGGCGAGCAGGTAAAGCAGATAGGCCGCCGCCAGGATCGTTCCCAGGTGGGCAATGCCATCGAGCCAGAGGCGCAGCGAATCGAAGAGGGCGAGCATGCGCCGATCATAGCGGGCGCGGGTGTGATTGGGGTCAGAGCCCTTTCCTGCGGAAAGGGGTCTGACCCCGGGTCGGATCCCTTCTTGCAGGGAAGGGCTCTGACCCCGCGCGCAAAAAAAAGACGCCCCTGTCTCCAGGGGCGTCTGCAGTCGCGTCATGACTGTTGTGCTGCGGTAGTACGTATTACTGCTGCACGAAGCCGATCTTCTTCATCTGAGCATTCTTCGCGGCGGCCAGGACCTTGGCCATCACGTCGTACTCGGAATCCGGGCTCGCGTCGATGCGCAGCTCAGGCTGGTTGGTCGGGTCACGCTGGACCTCCTGCTCCATCCGCTGCTGCAGCTCGCTGGTATTGATCGGGCTGTTGTTCCACGAGACCTGGTTGCTGGCGTCGATCTTGAGTTCGATCGGCGGCGGCGGTTCGACCAGCTGCGGCGGTGGGTTGAGCACGCGCTGCGGCAGGTCCACGGCGATCGGGTACGTCATGATCGGCGCGGTCACGATGAAGATGATCAGCAGAACCAGCATCACGTCCACGAGGGGCGTGACGTTGATGTCGGCCATGGGGCCCTTGCCACCACCACTACTGAATGCCATGGCTTATTGCCCCTTCTCTTTGGTCGCGACGAAGCCGACGTCCAGCATGCCCTGCTCCTGCGCGACCTTGGTCAGGTCGTTGATGACGCGCATCTTGGTGGTGCGGTCACCACGCAGGTTCAGCGGCGGCTGCGGGGTCTGCTGGGCGGCGGTCGCCAAGCGCGACTCGAGAGTCTGCTTGTTGATTTCTTCGTCGTTCCAGTAGATCGAGCCGTCTTCCTTGACTGCCAGGGTGATCGGGCCAGAACGCTTTTCAGCGTCTTCCTTCTGGACCAGGTTGGCCTCCGGCAGATCCACCTTGACCTTGTGGGACATCAGGGGCGCCGTGATGATGAAGATGATCAGCAGCACCAGCATCACGTCCACGAGGGGCGTCACGTTGATGTCGGCCATGGGGCCGCCGCTGTTACCACTACTGAAAGCCATAACGGGCTCCGTCTAGATCTTGGTGACTACGTCGTTCGTCGCAGGGTCACGCGCCGCAATCAGCGGACGCGCGAGCCGGTGGCGAAGAAGTCGTGCAGGTCGTGCGCGAAGGTATCGAACTTGCTGATGGTCGCGCTGTTGACCTTGCTGAAGAAGTTGAAGGCGAACACGGCCGGGATTGCGACGAACAGACCGATGGCGGTCATGATCAGTGCTTCACCCACCGGGCCTGCAACGGCGTCGATCGAAGCGGAGCCGGTGGCACCGATCTTGATCAGCGCGCCGTAGATGCCCCACACGGTGCCCAGCAGACCGACGAACGGAGCGGTTGCACCGACGGTGGCCAGCAGGGTCATGCCCGACTGCAGCTTGTTGCTTTCGCGGGTCACGGCCTGACGCAGGGCGCGGTCGACGAACTCCGAACGGCTCAGGTTCTCACCCAGACCGCCGGTGGCGCCGCCTTCAGCGCGCTGGTGATGGGCAGCTGCCTGGGCAGCGTCCAGAGCGATCTTCGAGAACGGCTCGGACGCCGGCTGCTCTTCCATCGCACGGATGGCGTCCTGCGCGTTCGGGGTGTCCCAGAACAGGCTGACGACGCGATCGGCAGCGCTCTTCAGGCGGACCGAACGGAAGATGTTGATGACGGTCCAGTACCAGGACATGGCCGACATGACGATCAGGGTCAGCAGCACCACCCAGGAGACAGCGAAGTCACCCGGCTGGGTGGTCATCTCGTGGATCAGGTGCTCGAAGCCCATCTGCGACAGGGCGTTGGACGGATTGCCCCCGGCAGCAGCGGCGATGAAAAGTTCCTGCAGCATGACGCTTACCTTTGTTGTGTGTGGTGATAAAGGGTGTAGCTAAGCTAGACAATCGAACCGGAGGAGGGGTGGCCGGCGGCCACCCGCTCGCATCAGTTCAGTGCAAAGTTGACCGGGACGCGGACGCGACCAGCAGCCTTCTTACCGCCAGATTCAGCGGCGTTGAAACGCCACTTGCGGGCAGCTTCCATCGCAGCACGGTCCAGGTCGCGGTTACGGCTGGACTTTTCCACCGTGACATTGGTGACGTTGCCGTTGGCATCGACATCAATGATCAGGATCACTTCGCCCTGGATGCCCGGGCGGAAAGCGGCCGGCGGGTAACGCGGCGGATTCATGGCCTTCGACGAGATGTCGACGCTGGCC
>JAFAFD010000392.1 GCA_023423675.1 Pseudomonadota bacterium
GGGGATGATACCCCCGTTGGAGGGCCTGGACCTGTCGCTATCCTGTCGCAATCATGCTGCGACCGCACAATTCCGTGCCGTATGCGACCAATCCAGGGACCAGCTTCGGCATTGCCCATGACGGCCATGGGTCGCCTTGAAACATTGCGGGGCCGCGTGACGCACGTGACCGGCCCCGCAATACCACACACCTGTGTCAGCCCTTGGCGGGCAGTGCCTCCGGCACGGCATCGACCGGCGGCGGCAGCTCGCTCTCGCGGCCGTCCAGTGCCAGCTTCAGGCGGTCACGGTCCAGCGCGCCTTCCCAGCGCGACACCACCACCGTGGCCACCGCATTGCCGATGAAGTTGGTCAGCGAGCGGCATTCGCTCATGAAGCGGTCCACGCCCAGGATCAGCGCCATGCCGGCCACCGGCACTTCCGGCACCACGGCCAGGGTGGCGGCCAGGGTGATGAAGCCGGCACCGGTGACGCCGGCCGCGCCCTTGGAGCTGAGCATGGCGACCAGCAGCAGGGCGATCTGGTGGCCCAGGGTCAGTTCGGTGTTGGTGGCCTGGGCGATGAACAGCGCGGCCAGGGTCATGTAGATGTTGGTGCCGTCCAGGTTGAACGAGTAGCCGGTGGGGACCACCAGGCCGACCACCGACTTGCTGCAGCCGGCGCGTTCCATCTTTTCCATCAGCGACGGCAGCGCCGATTCCGAGGACGAGGTGCCCAGCACCAGCAGCAGCTCGGCCTTCAGGTAGCGGGCCAGCTTGAACACCGAGAACCCGCACAGGCGGCAGACCACGCCGAGGATGACGGCCACGAACAGGAAGGCGGTCAGGTAGAACGAACCCACCAGCCAGGCCAGGTTGATCAGCGAACCGACGCCGTACTTGCCGATGGTGAAGGCGATGGCACCGAAGGCACCGATCGGGGCGGCCTTCATCAGGATGTGCACCAGCTTGAACACCGGGGCGACCAGCGCCTCCAGGAAGTTCACGATCGGCTTGCCCTTCTCACCCACCGAAGCCAGCGCGATGCCGAACAGCACGGCCACGAACAGCACCTGCAGGATGTTGCCATCAACGAAGGCGCTGATCAGCGTCTTCGGGATGACGTCCATCAGGAAACCGACCAGGGTCAGGTCATGCGACTTCTCGACGTAGCTGTGGACAGCGGTCTGGTCCAGCTCGGCCGGGTTGATGTTCATGCCCGCGCCCGGCTGCACGACGTGCGCCACGATCATGCCGACGATCAGGGCCAGGGTGGAGAAGAACAGGAAGTACGCCATCGCCTTGGCGAAGACGCGGCCCACCGTGCGCAGGTGGGTCATGCCGGAGATGCCGGTGACGATGGTCAGGAAGATGACCGGCGCGATGATCATCTTCACCAGGTTGATGAAGGCATCGCCCAGCGGCTTCATCTTCTCGCCGATCATCGGCTCGTAGTGGCCGAGGATGGCGCCCAGGACGATCGCCACGATCACCTGGAAATACAGCTGGCGGTAAAGCGGCAACGGCTTGCTGGGCAGCGCCGGGGTGGTCGGGATGTGCATGGCGGACTCCGGAAGGGGAGAGTTCTGACGCGAACGACCCCTGCCTGCGCAGGGATCGTCTCCGTGGATCTGGTCGCAGGCCAGGCACGGCGTGCGTGGTGGTGCGACCAATGGACGCCTTTGTACGCGCAGGGCACGCTGCCGCAGATAACCTATTGGTACTAGCCCCCCGGTTCAGGTGGCTCGGGTGCCTACACTGACGCCGCACCGCCTGTCCCGGGGACGGCCACCGGCCCGACCTGAACGATCGGGCGCCCCCTTGCGAAAGTTCCGGCCAGCGCGGCCGTTGTTGTCCTGTCCACACGCATCCGAGAGAGAGAGCCGCACCACCATGCGCCCCATTCCGACCCTGCTGGCCCTGTCGCTGGCCGCCCTGCCCGCCTTCGCCTCCGCCGCCGATTTCGACAACTGGCCGACCAAGTACGCCTTCAGCGACGGCACCGAACTGGCCGCCACCGCCAACATCGCCTACGACTACAACGACTTTTCCTCGGCCAGCGGCATCGAGGATGCTGACGCGGTGCGCCGCAAGGAATTCGGCGCGACCCTGAAGAAGAAGGGCGTGTACGACGCGATGGTGTACTACGACTTCCAGTCCGATACCTGGCTGGACGTGTTCGTGCGCTTCGAGAGCAAGGCCTTCTTCGGCCGTGATGTCGGCCGCTTCCGCTTCGGCTATATGAAGACCCCGGTCGGCCTGGACGGCAACACCTCCTCGCGTGCCGGCAGCTTCATGGAAGTCGCCCTGCCCGTGCAGGCCTTCTACGCCGCCCGCCGTACCGGTGCCGAATGGGTGCTGGAACGCCCGCAGTACCTGCTGCAGGCTGGTGCCTACGGTGGCAAGGACCTGCAGGGTGACAACCCGGGCACCATGCAGGCCGTGCGCGCGGTCTGGACCCCGGTGAAGGCACCGGGCGACGTGGTCCACCTGGGCCTGGCCTATTCGCAGGAAAACCCGCGCGGCTACCGCGACGGCCGCGACGTGCACCACGAAGCCAGCGCCCGCCTGCGTGCGCGCCCGGAAGCCGGCCTGACCGACATCCGCCTGGTCGATTCGGGCGCCCTGGTCACAGCCGACCAGATCCGCCGCACCGGCCTGGAAGGCATCTGGATCCGCGGTCCGTTCTCGCTGCAGGGTGAAGCCCTGCAGGCCACGGTGACCCGCAAGGGCCTGCCCGACTACACCGGCAGCGGCCAGTACGCCATGGCCAGCTGGGTGCTGACCGGCGAATCGCGCCCGTACAGCGCTGGCGCGGTGGCCAACATCAAGCCGGCCCACAGCTACGGCGCGGTCGAGCTGCTGGCGCGCTACAGCCGCCTGGACCTGGACGATGGCAGCATCCTCGGCGGCCGCCAGCATGACCTGACCGTGGGCGCCAACTGGTACCTGACCAGCCACTTCAAGTTCCAGGCCAACTACGTGAAGGTCGACGCCAGCCGTCGCGGCGTGCACAGCACCCCGGAAATCTTCGAACTGCGCGCGCAGATGCACTTCTGATCCGTTCCCCGGCACTTCCTTCCAC
>JAFAFD010000417.1 GCA_023423675.1 Pseudomonadota bacterium
GATGTTGTAGTCGATCACCGGGCCGGCACCGCGCAGCTGCGCGCCGACGCTGACGGTGTTGTCGGCACCGGCGTTCACCCGCAGCCGCCACGGATCGCCGGCCTGGCCCTGCGCGCTCCACACCTGCAGCACGCCGCCGGAGGAGTTGCCGTACAGGGCGGAGAACGGGCCGCGCAGCACCTCGATGCGCTCGGCGCCAAGCAGGCTGGCGTGCGACAGCTGGCCCTGGCCATCGGGCATGGTGGCCGGCACGCCATCGATCAGCACCCGCACGCCGCGCACGCCGAAGGTGGAACGCGCGCCGAAGCCGCGGATCGACAGCTGGGTGTCCTGCGCATAGTTCTGGCGGTCACGGGCCAGCACCCCGGGCACCCCGGCCAGCGCCTCGGACACCTGTACCCCGGGCCCGCTGCGGTCGTCGCCCACCCACACCGTGTCCTGGCTGGCCGGCAGCGCGAACGGATCGATGCCCTGCACGCGTGCGGCCTGCACCTCCACGGTCGGCAGCTGCTGCGGGGCAGGGTCGGCGGCGTTCTGGGCCAGCACCGGCAACGGCAGCAGGGCGATCAGCAGGGGCAGGCGGCGGGGCGCCAGGGAATCGTTCATCGTTCAGCTACACGCACGGCGGGGGAACAACACGCCATGGTACGGGCTGCGGCGTGACGATGGCCGCCGCGCGGGTGGCACGCTTTGTTACGATGGCATGGCTGTGGCCGACGGCCGCTGCTTCACGACCCGCGCTTCTTCTCCCCCTCAAATAGAACGAGTACTGCCGTGTCCTTCTTTGCAAACGTGGAACTGGTCCCGGGCGACCCGATCCTGGGCCTGACCGAGGCGTACAACGCCGACAGCCGCCCGACCAAGGTCAACCTGGGTGTGGGCATCTACTACGACGAGAGCGGCCGCATTCCGCTGCTTCGCGCCGTCAAGCAGATCGAGCAGCAGCTCGCCACCGAAGCCAAACCGCGTGGCTACCTGCCGATCGACGGCCTGCCTGCGTACACGCAGGCGACTCGTGAACTGGTGTTCGGCAAGGACTCGCCGCTGCTGGCCGCCGGTCGCGTCACCACCGCACAGACCGTCGGTGGCAGCGGTGCGCTGCGCGTCGGCGCCGACGTGCTGAAGAAGCTGCTGCCGCACGCCACCATCGCCATCAGCAACCCGAGCTGGGAAAACCACCGCGCGGTGTTCGGTGCCGCTGGCTTCGACGTGGTCGAGTACACCTACTTCGACGCCGCCACCCATGGCGTGGATTTCGACGGCATGCTGGCCGATCTGCAGAAGCTGCAGGCCGGCACCGTGGTGCTGCTGCACGCCTGCTGCCATAACCCCACCGGCGCCGACCTCACCGTCAGCCAGTGGAAGCAGGTGGCCGAAGTCCTGAAGGACAAGCAGCTGTTCCCCTTCATCGACATGGCCTACCAGGGCTTCGACAAGGGCATCGAGCAGGATGGCGCCGCCGTGCGCATCATCGCCGAAGCCGGCATCGACAGCTTCATCGTCGCCAACTCGTACTCCAAGTCGTTCTCGCTGTATGGCGAACGCGTGGGTGCGCTGTCGATGGTCGCTCCGACCGCCGCTGACGCGAAGGCCGTGCAGTCGCAGGTCAAGCGCGTGATCCGCACGATCTACTCCAGCCCGTCCACCCACGGTGCCGCGCTGGTGGCCGGCGTGCTGACCAACCCGGACCTGCGCGCGATGTGGGAGCAGGAACTGACCGAGATGCGCGAGCGCATCCACGCCCTGCGCCAGGGCCTGGTCGAAAAGCTCGCCGCCGCCGGTGCCCCGCAGTTCGCCTTCATCAACGAACAGGCCGGCATGTTCTCCTACTCCGGCCTGAGCCGTGAGCAGGTCGAACGCCTGCGCGACGAGTTCGGCATCTACGCCGTCGGCACCGGCCGCATCTGCGTGGCCGCGCTGAACCAGAACAACCTGGAATACGTCGCCAAGGCCGTGGCCACCGTCGCCAAGGGCTGAAGCAACGCAGCAATGTGTTGAGACAAAGGCGCCGAAAGGCGCCTTTGTTTTGTGGTCATGGTGTTGTCGAGGGTTGCTGTAGAGCCGAGCCTACGCTCGGCTTGGGCGGAATGACGGATGAAGAGCAGCCGAGCACGGGTTCGGCTCTACGGAGGGAGTACCCCGCTTCTGCAGCGTAATGCTCTTGTAAACGATTTCGCCTCAAACCCATCACGCACGCGCCGCGCGCAGCAGCGACAATAGGCGTTTTCCCGCTGCCGAGACCTGCCCGCTCATGTCCCGTACTTCGTTGACCCGCTTCCTGATCCAGGAACAGCACGCCGGCCGCATCAACGCCGACCTGCGCCAGCTGATCGCCGTGGTCGCCCGCGCCTGCACCAGCATCTCCATCGCCGTCAGCAAGGGCGCCCTCGGCGGCGTACTCGGCGAAGCCGGCACCGGCAACGTGCAGGGCGAAGCGCAGAAGAAGCTGGACGTCATCAGCAACGAGATCCTGCTGGAAGCCAACGCCTGGGGCGGCCACCTCGCCGCCTGCGCATCGGAAGAGATGGACCACAGCCAGCCGGTGCCGGACATCTACCCGCGCGGTGATTTCCTGCTGCTGTTCGATCCCCTCGATGGCAGCTCCAACATCGACGTCAACGTCTCCGTCGGCACCATCTTCTCGGTGCTGCGCTGCCCGACCAACGTCGAACTGCCGGGCGATGAAGCCTTCCTGCAGCCGGGCAGCAAGCAGATTGCCGCCGGCTACTGCATCTACGGGCCCAGCACCCAGCTGGTGCTCAGCGTCGGCCACGGCACGCATGCCTTCACCCTGGACCGCGAGACCGGCGAGTTCGTGCTGACCACCGAGAACATGCAGATTCCGGCGGCCACCCAGGAGTTCGCCATCAACATGTCCAACCAGCGCCACTGGGAAGCACCGATGCAGGGCTACGTGCAGGACCTGCTGGCCGGCAAGGAAGGCGCGCGCGGCAAGAACTTCAACATGCGCTGGATCGCCAGCATGGTCGCCGACGTACATCGCATCCTCACCCGCGGCGGCATCTTCATCTACCCGTGGGACAAGAAGGAACCGGACAAGGCCGGCAAGCTGCGCCTGATGTACGAAGCCAACCCGATGGGCCTGCTGGTTGAACAGGCCGGCGGCGCCGCATCGACGGGTCGCGAGCGCATCCTCGACATGCAGCCCAACCACCTGCACCAGCGCGTGCCGGTGTTCCTCGGCTCGCGCGAGGAAGTGGCCGAAGCGGTGCGTTATCACCAGGAGCATGACGCGAAGACCGCTTGAAGGCGGCCATCCCTACAGCGGTCATGGCAGTGCGATGACATGACCGCGGGGTGACAGCAGCGGCGGCAAACGGCACCATCAAGCCCTTGCCGCCGAAGGATTGCATGCATGCACGAGCCGGGCCCGGTCGATTTCATCGAAGTCATCCACAACGCCGTCCCCAGTGACGTGTGCGCCGCCATCGTCGCCCGCATGCGCAGCAGCCAGGGCCTGAAACCCGGTGCGGTAGGCAGTGGTGTGTTCCCCGAACTCAAGCACAGCAAGGATCTGCGCATCAGCGGCCTGGATGCCTGGCGCGACGTGGACACCTTGCTGCAACAGGCGGTTTTCGCCGGGCTGCAGACTTATCTACGCCGTTATCCACAGGCATTGATCGCACCGTTGATGTTGCAGATCCAGGACAGCAACGGTCAGCCGCGCCGACTGTCAGCCGAGGATTTCCCCGACATGGCGCCGGAACAGCTGGCCGAGCTGGCCCGCACCTGCCTGCGCCCGGGTGCGATCAACCTGCAGTGGTACGCGGCGGGCGAGGGCGGTTACCCCTACTGGCACTGCGAGCTGTACCCGAAGGATGCGCAGGCGGAAACGCTGCATCGGCATGTGTTGTGGACGCTGTACCTCAACGACGACTTCGAGGAGGGCGAGACCGAGTTCCTGTTCCAGGGACGCAAGATCGCACCGCGCACCGGCAGCCTGTTGATCGCGCCCACGGCGTTCACCCACACTCATCGCGGCAACCGGCCGCAGGGCGGCGACAAGTTCATCGCCACCAGCTGGATCCTCTTCCAGAGCGCGCAGAAGCTGTTTGGCGGGTAACGCCCTTTGTAGAGTCGAGCCATGCTCGACTGCCGTTCGCTCTCTGTAGAGTCGAGCCATGCTCGACTGCTTTTCTTCAGAACAACGACCCCTGCGGTGATTCCTTCTGCGGCGGCAGCGGCTTCTGGAACCGGCTGCAATCCAGCTTCGGCCAATGGCTGTTCTGCGCGTTGAAGCCCAGCCGCTTTCGCGCCAGCTTGAAGCGGTTGTTCAACAAGTCGGCATACACGCCCTGGCCGCGCATGCGCGTACCGAACTGGCTGTCGTAATCCTTGCCGCCACGCAGCTGCTGGATGGTGCTCATCACGTGCGCGGCGCGATCAGGGTGGTGCGTGTCCAACCAGTCGCGGAACAGCGGCGCCACTTCCAGCGGCAGGCGCAGCAGCACGTAACCGGCGGTGCCGGCACCGGCGTCATGCGCGGCCTCCAGCACGGCTTCCAGTTCGCTGTCGTTGATCCACGGAATCACCGGCGCCACCATCACGCCCACCGGAATGCCAGCGTCATGCAGGCGCTTCATCGCGCGCAGACGCGCATGCGGCGCGGACGCGCGCGGTTCCAGCTTCGCCGACAGATGCGGGTCCAGCGAGGTCACCGAGAAGTGCACGCTGACCAGGTTCTCTGCCGCCAGCGGTGCCAGCAGATCGATGTCGCGCTCCACCAGCGCGTTCTTGGTGATCAGCGAGAACGGATGCTTCGTTTCCAGCATCACTTCGATCAGCTGGCGGGTCAGTTTCAGTTTGCGCTCGATCGGCTGGTAGGCATCGGTGTTGATGCCCAGTGCGATCGGCTGCGGCACGTAACCGGGCTTTGACAGTTCCTTGCGCAGCAGCTGCGGCGCATTGGTCTTGGCGAACAGCTTGGTCTCGAAATCCAGGCCCGGCGAAAGGTTCAGATAGGCGTGCGAGGGCCGGGCGAAGCAGTACGAGCAGCAGCACTATATGTGTTTGGGGAAAAGTGTTCAGTGCTTCGCACCCTGGAGAGGAGTCCTCTACAGACTAGCTGCGTAATACAGACGTCTTGTGCTCCAGCCCAAGGCAATGAAGGGTAGGTTAGCGGGGCATTGTGGCTACCTCAGACTCTGTGCGCCGCGATTAGACCAGTTCAGGATGAATTCCTCCTGCTCCGCCGTCTCCACCGCACCAGGTCGCACCGAGCGAACCTTAGCAATTGCATCGATGCCATCTGAGGCAAAGCCTGTTTCAATGAGGAGCATCGACGCCACGGTGCCGGCCCGACCCAGCCCGCCTTTGCAATGCACCACGATCCTGGTTCCAGACAAGAGCTTGGTTGCGAACTGTGGCCCTAGGGATCGCCATGGCCCAAGGAGTCGCGTGTCAGGAGCCGCACCATCTGTAATTGGCAGGCCGTGCCACATCAAACCGTGGGCTCTGGCACGTTCCGCCAAAGAGGTGATTCGCAGTTCCTCGAACTCCCACGGCTCAATCAACGTGATCAGATGCTGTGCTCCCCACTCCGCGATCGACGCGAGGTCGACGTCCAAGTCCCGAGCCCAAGAGCCAGTCATTGCTACTTCCTGATGTTTTCCTGGTGCAAAGGTGACGCCGATCCCACCGCCGTTCGCGCCGACAGGTAAGGTGGCAATCTTCAGTGGATGGGAGATACTTGTTCTGCTCATTTGCCTCTCCGAAATTAGTAGGCCTTGGGGGCGAGAAGCAAACGCTGCTCCCTTTTGATCTCAATGTCCATCTGTGAGCCTAGTGGTGGGGCCAAGGTCTAGTGGACGGCTCAAGCACGCTAGTGATCTAGGGGGAATGAGCCGTGCACGGCCCTGTGCGCCTCGGGATCCTCTATTACTGATCGTATGCGTTCCGCCGCTAAGCGAACCGAGGGCCACGTATCAGTAGCGACGACTTGGACCGCGACCCGTTAGTTCCTTCTGGAATACAAAGTGACAGGACCCCGTATGGGATGCACTGGTTCTCACGCTGCGGAATGCTTGTGCAGAGCCCTCACCCTGAAAATCTCTACTCTCAGCAATGGGCAGTCTTTCGCGCCCGGATATGGCTGCAGGCTCGACGTCGCTCGCCTGAATTTTCGGCGTCGCCGATGTCCGCTTTCGGCCAGAAGCGGACGTTATCGGTCAAGCCAAGGTTCGAGCGCGCGGCCTCGACGTTGCCTTTCGATGCGTAGCGTGCGCCGTTCCTCCCGCAATCACACAAACAATCTGGACCAGCAGTCTCCGAACAGAGTGATGGCGAGACCCGTCACCAAGGCTCTACCCCGATATCACGGACGGTTCTAAAAGAGCTGCAACCTTTTGATCCTGCATGGCGATCCTTCGCCGCATCCTCGGGTTATGGCGTCGCTCGATGTAGTCAAACACATCCGCTCGTGCTGCATCCAGTGTCGGATAGTTGGTTCGATAAACTCGCTCACGCTTGAGTAACCCAAAGAAGCCTTGGCAGGCCACATTGTCGCCGCAATGTCCCACAGCGCTCATCGAGCAGATCATCCCGTTAGCCGCGAAGTATGCCTGGTAATCACCGCCGCGGAACTGACTGCCACGATCCGAATGCAGGATGACTTCGTGGGCGCCTTGACGCTGCGGTCGACGGGCATGCCGATAATCATCGCGATGGACACGTCGACAATCGCGCACTAGCGGCCGTTGATCTCAAGCACTTGAAGGACACGCGCAATCACAGGATTGACTCCCGGTTCCACCAGCGCATCACTATCGCGAATCTCGTGTACCCCGCCGGCAATCTTTGCATCCAGCCGATCCCGGTCCTTGGCCCTGAGCCCATCCCACCAAC
>JAFAFD010000134.1 GCA_023423675.1 Pseudomonadota bacterium
TCAGGCATGGAAGACGTCGTTCTGCGGCGGGGTGGCCGGCACCGGCGGTGCGGCGCGGTTGCCGCGGTGGACGAACATCTGCTTCCAGGCGGCATAGACCGCACCGACGTACAGCGGCATCACCACCGTGGTCAGCACCAGCTGAGCGATGAAGGCCGCCGCCAGCGGGCCACCGATCAGCATCGCGATCTGGATGACGATGACGAACAGGATGTAACCGCAGAACGCCGCGATCAGGCCCAGCACCGCGAACACGGTCATCGCCACGATGTTCTCGATGCAGCCCTGCAGGCTCAGGCGCAGCGCATGCATGCCGCTCTGCTTGTCGAACACCACCAGCGCCGGCTGGGTGAACATCGCCAGCGACAGGCCCACCGCGGTGACGAACACCAGGAACAGCCACAGCGCGATGCGCTTGGCCGGCAGGTTGGCCACCAGGTTCGCCGCATCATCCGGGCTGATCTGCTGGCCGCTGCGGCTGATCTGCTCCATCTTGGTCATGACCTCGCTGAAGGCGGCAAAGCCTTCGCGGCCGATCATCAGGAACAGCAGCACGCCCAGCAGCAGCACCGCCAGCACCTGGATGGCCAGCGGCACCAGCAGGTGGCTGACGCGGTGGTCGCGGATCGGCTGCAGCAGGTGCGAGGCCAGGCCGGGACGGCCCTCGTCGATCTCGCCCATCGCGTACAGCATGCCGCCGAACATCACCGGCGAAATGGCCAGGGTCATCAACTGCACGGCCAGGCCTGCGGCACCCGGGATCAGGGTCGACAGCAGGGTGACCACCCAGCTGACCACCAGCCAGGTGAGGCCGATCCGGGCCAGCTGCAGCGGCGCACGCCGGTACAGCGAGAACGTATCCAGCAACCACTGGGCGCCCGCCGAAGCCGGCAGCTTGCGAATCTCTTTCATGGACATCCGGGAAGGGACAGAAGGGGGCCGGGCGGGTGCCCGTGCCGCCGATTATCCCTGTTTTGCGACCGGCTGGGCTGAAGACTGGCGGGCCTGGCGGACGAAGCGCCGCAGCAGCTGGCGGGCCAGGGGCGCGGCGCTGACCGCGCGCTCGATGCTGCGCGCGCAGCCGCCGTGGCGGCCGATGCAGTCGGCACGGGCACGGATGTAGCCGCGCTTGTGGTGGGTGGCGAACTCGGGGTGGAACTGCACGCCCCAGGCCTGGCGGCCCCAGCGGAAGGCATGGCAGCCATCCAGCGGCGAGCGCGCCAGCACCGCGGCCCCCTCGGGCGCACGCAGCACGGTCTGCATATGGGTGGCGTGGGCCGGGAAGTGGCTGGGCAGGCCACCGAACAGCGGATCCTCGGCGGCGGCCGGGTCCAGCGCCAGTTCGATGGTGCCCGACTCGCGGCCGGCGGGGTTGTAGGCCACCTCACCGCCGAGCGCGTGCGCCAGCAGCTGGTGGCCGTAGCAGATGCCGAACACCGGCATGCCGTCGTGGGCGACCTGGCGCAGCCACGCCGCGCTGCGCTCGCTCCACTCGGCGTGGTCGGTGACGTAGGCGGCCGAGCCGGTCACCAGAACACCGGCGAAGCCGCGCGCGTCGGGCAGGTGGCCGCCGTGTTCGACATCGACCACCACCGTTTCGTGTTCTTCCAGCCCGGCGGCGACGCGGATCCAGTGCGGAAAACGGCCGTAGCGCCGCAGCGACGGCACCGGGCGGCCGGTTTCAAGGATCAGGAACGGTGCTGGATTCATCCGGGGGCGGCAGGACTGACAGGACTTCCTCGATTGTAGTCAGCCCCTGCGCCACCTTTTCAAGCCCCGCCTGGCGCAGGGTTCGCAGTCCTTCAGCCTGTGCGGCACGTCCGAAAGCGGCCAGCTCCATGTCCGCGCGGATCAGCCTGCGCAGCCGCGAACCCAATGGCAGCAACTCATACAGGCCGATGCGGCCAAGGAAGCCGGTGCGTCGGCACTCCAGGCAACCGACCGGCCGACAGGGCGTGGCGGCATCTGGATATGCAGCATGGCTATCAGCCAGCACCGCCCAATCGGACGCGCCGAGGGTGTGCGGCTGCTTGCAGTGCGGGCACAGGGTGCGCACCAGGCGCTGGGCGAGGATGCCGTTGATGGTGCTGGCCAGCAGGTAGTGCGGCACGCCGATGTCGAGCAGGCGGGTGATGGCCGAGGCCGCATCGTTGGTGTGCAGGGTGGACAGCACCAGGTGGCCGGTCAGCGAGGCCTGCACCGCCATCTGCGCGGTCTCCAGGTCGCGGATCTCACCGATCATGATGATGTCCGGGTCCTGTCGCAGCAGGGTGCGCACGCCGCTGGCGAAGTCCAGGTCGATGTTGGCCTGCACCTGCATCTGGTTGAACTCTGGCGAGATCATCTCGATCGGGTCCTCCACCGTGCACACGTTCACGTCCGGCGTGGCCAGCCGCTTCAGGGTGGAATACAGGGTGGTGGTCTTGCCCGAACCGGTCGGGCCGGTGACCAGCACGATGCCGTGCGGACGCTCGACCAGCGCATTCCAGCCGGCGGCCTCCTGCGGGCTGAAACCAAGCTGGTCGATGCTCTTGAAGGCGGCATCCGGGTCGAAGATGCGCATCACGCACTTCTCGCCGAAGGCGGTGGGCATGGTCGACAGGCGCATCTCAACCTCGCGGCCGCCCGGCGAACGGGTCTTGATGCGGCCATCCTGCGGGCGCCGGCGCTCGGCCAGGTCCATGCGGCCGAGCACCTTGATGCGGCTGACCACGGCGGTCATCACCGCCGGCGGCACCTCGAACACCTTGTGCAGCACGCCATCGATGCGGAAGCGCATGCGCCCCATCTCGCGGCGCGGCTCCAGGTGGATGTCCGAGGCGCGTTGTTCATAGGCGTACTGCAGCAGCCAGTCGACAATGTGGACGATGTGCTGGTCGTCGGCGTTGACGTCACCGGCGCGGCCGAGCTCGACCAGCTGCTCGAAGCTGGGCAGGGTCGTGTTGGCTTCGCCGCGCACGTCGCCGCGGGCCCCGCGCACCGAGCGGGTGACCCCGAAGAACTCCATGGTGTAGCGGTGCAGGTCCAGTGGGTTGACCATCGCCAGCTCGATCTGGCGCCGGGTCAGGTGCTGCAGGTCGCGGCGCCATTCCTGCGCCAGCGGCTCGCTGGTGGCCACCAGCACGCGTTCGGCGTCGACCGCCAGCGGCAGGAAACGGTGGCGGCGGGCATAGGCGTGCGAGGCCACGGCGGTGACCGAGGCGACGTCGACGCGGGTCGGGTCGATGCGCAGGTAGCGGCAGCCGGTGCGCCGGGCCAGCCATTCGGTCAGCCGTTCCAGGCTCAGCTCGCCGCCCTCGCTGGCGGCCAGCTTGAGGTTGGACAGCAGCACCAGCGGGTGCACTTCGCTGGCGTTGCGCGCGCCCTGTGCGGAAAAGCGCACGCGGTCGCGGTCACGTTCGGCGATCAGGCCATCGGCCAGTGCGGCAGCGGCGACCTGTTCGAACTGCAGGCGCCCTGGCGGCAACGGGGCCGGGGCCGCGGGCGTGCCTGCCGGCAGCCGGTGTTCCATCTGCCTGCTCCTCCCGGGTACGGAATGCCCCGCAGGTCGGCCGTTATACTAGCGCACCCCTCTGCCGGCCAAGAATCGTCCGCATGTCCGCGAACCCGACCGTTCCGATCACCTTCCAGGGCCTGATCCAGACCCTGAACCAGTTCTGGGCCCAGCAGGGCTGCGTGCTCATCCAGCCGCTCGACCTGGAGGTGGGCGCCGGTACGTTCCACCCGGCCACCTTCCTGCGTGCGATCGGCCCGGAAGGCTGGAACGCGGCCTACGTGCAGCCGTCGCGCCGCCCGACCGACGGCCGCTACGGCGAGAACCCGAACCGCCTGCAGCGCTACTACCAGTACCAGGTGGCGATGAAGCCGGCGCCGGACAACATCCAGCAGCTGTACCTGGATTCGCTGAAGGCGCTGGGCATCGACCCGCTGGTGCATGACCTGCGCTTCGTCGAGGACAACTGGGAATCGCCGACCCTGGGTGCCTGGGGCCTGGGCTGGGAAGTCTGGCTCAACGGCATGGAGGTGACCCAGTTCACCTACTTCCAGCAGGCCGGTGGCCTGGAATGCCGCCCGGTGCTGGGCGAGATCACCTACGGTCTCGAGCGCCTGTGCATGTACCTGCAGAACTGCGACAACGTCTATGACCTGGTCTGGACCTACGGCCCGGACGGCCAGCCGGTGACCTACGGCGACGTCTACCACCAGAACGAGGTGGAGCAGAGCACCTACAACTTCGAACACGCCGACGTGGAAGAAATGTTCCACCGCTTCGACGCGTGCGAGCGCGAGGCGCAGAAGCTGGTGGAAGTGAACCTGCCGCTGCCGGCCTACGAACAGGTGATGAAGGCCAGCCATACCTTCAACCTGCTCGATGCGCGCCGCGCGATCAGCGTGACCGAACGCCAGCGCTACATCCTGCGCGTGCGTGCGCTGGCCCAGGCGGTGGCCAAGGCCTACTACGAGCAGCGCGAGAAGCTGGGCTTCCCGGGCGCGAAGAAGGCCTGACAGCCTCGCTGCTTTTCATCACCCCATTGCCCCGGGGCGCCGGCCGCGGCGCGCGCTGCGCCCCCACCACAGGATTGAAACGATGAGCCAACTGTCCCCCCTGCTGATCGAACTTGGCACCGAGGAGCTGCCGGTCAAGGCGCTGCCGGGCCTGGCCCAGGCCTTCTTCGATGGCGTTGTCGACGGCCTGCGCAAGCGCGGCGTCGAGCTGGAACTGGGCGATGCACGCCCGCTGTCGACCCCGCGCCGCCTGGCCGTGCTGCTGCCTGGCGTCGGCCTGGAACAGCCGGAACAGCGCAGTGAAGTGCTGGGCCCGTACCTGAACATCGCACTGGACGCCGAAGGCCAGCCGACCAAGGCCCTGCAGGGCTTCGCCGCCAAGGCCGGGATCGACTGGACCGCGCTGGAGAAAACCAGCGACAACAAGGGTGAGCGCTTCGTCCACCGTGCGGTGAGCCCGGGTGCGCGCACCGCCGCGCTGCTGCCGGAGATCCTGCGCGAGGCCATCGCCGCGATGCCGATCCCCAAGCCGATGCGCTGGGGCGACCACGACTGGGGCTTTGCGCGCCCGGCGCACTGGCTGGTGCTGCTGCACGGTGCCGACGTGGTCGAGGCCGAGCTGTTCGGCCTGAAGGCCGACCGCATGAGCCGTGGCCACCGCTTCCACCATGACAAGACCGTGTGGCTGAGCCAGCCGCAGGATTACGTCGAATCGCTGCGCGCGGCCAAGGTGCTGGTCGATCCGGCCGAGCGCCGCGAGCGCATCGTTGCCGAGGTCGAGGCCGCTGCTGGCCAGGCCGGTGGCAGCGCCCGCATCACCGAAGACAACCTGGAGCAGGTGGTGAACCTGGTCGAGTGGCCGGCGGCGGTGCTGTGCAGCTTCGAGCGTGCGTTCCTGGCCGTGCCGCAGGAAGCGCTGATCGAGACGATGGAGATCAACCAGAAGTTCTTCCCGGTGCTGGATGACAGCGGCAAGCTGACCGAGAAATTCATCGGCATCGCCAACATCGAATCGAAGGACGTGGCCGAAGTGGCCAAGGGCTACGAGCGCGTGATCCGCCCGCGCTTCGCCGATGCCAAGTTCTTCTTCGACGAAGACCTGAAGCAGGGCCTGGAATCGATGGGCGACGGCCTGAAGACGGTGACCTACCAGGCGAAGCTGGGCAGCGTGGCCGACAAGGTGGCGCGCGTGGCCGCCCTGGCCGAAGTGATCGCGCCGCAGGTCGGCGCCGATCCGGCGCAGGCCAGGCGCGCCGCCGAGCTGGCCAAGAACGACCTGCAGTCGCGCATGGTCAACGAATTCCCGGAACTGCAGGGCATCGCCGGGCGCCACTACGCCGTGGCCGGTGGGCAATCACCGGAAGTGGCGCTGGCCATTGACGAGGCCTACCAGCCGCGCTTCGGTGGCGATGACATCGCCCTGTCGGTGCTGGGCAAGGTGCTGGCGATTGCCGAGCGCGTGGACACCCTGGCCGGCGGTTTCGCC
>JAFAFD010000137.1 GCA_023423675.1 Pseudomonadota bacterium
CCCTGTTGCCTCCGTGGCCGAACTCCTTGCGGAGCACCCCGGCACGGATGGGGGCAACAAGTGTGGATTCGCCGATGACGTACGGCGTGGACGGTGTTCCGCGCACAGGGCGGCAGGACATCCGGCGGATTATAGTCCGGACAGGGCCGCCGGCGCAATGGCAGGGGCGGGCGCCAGGACGGCCTCGCTGCCATCGGCCAGCCGGGCGCGGAACCGGCCGCCGGCATAGCCGCCGTCCCGCGGGGGCAGCAGCCAGCTGCATCCGCTGCCGGCCAGCACATAGCCGGCCAGCCCAGGCAGCAGGAGATGGTCGTGCCCCTGCGCATCGATGAAGCTCAGGTCCGCCAGGCGGGCGTGCAGGTTGCCGCCATTGTAGAGGCGCAGCCGCGCGGGCTGCCCTGGTCTCGCCTGCAGGGTGGCCTGCAGCGCCAGCGGCCGGGCCGGGGCCTCCGGCTGCAGGAAAACGGGCAGGGAGTGGCGCTCGGCGCGGCCAGGCGGTGCCCCGGCCTGCGGCGCGATCAGCAGCCGGTAGGCGCGCTCGTCCCGGTCCGGTGCCGGGCCCAGCCGCACGATCCGCAGGCGTTGCCGTTGGCCCGGGGCGATGCGCAGCTGCGCCGGGCTCACCGCGAGATCGTCGGCCGGCTGCAGGGTGTCGCCCTGGCCCGGCTGGTCCCAGCGGTAGACCGTGGCATGCCCGGTCCATTCGGTGGTCTCGTCGTTGATCAGCCACAGCGCGTCGTTGCTGTCTCCGGCCGGGAGTTCAACGCCATGCCGGGACAGCTGCAGCGCCTGGGCCGGGGCGGCCAGCAGCACGCACAGCAGCATCAGCAGCGTGACCCGTCCCATCAGTAGGTGATCGTCACAACGCCGGGCACCGCGTCACCTTCCTGCGGTGGTGGACTGAGCGCCTGGATCTGCTCCGCCCGCCCGCCGGCGGAATCGCTGCGCTGGAGCGGCGGCTGTGACGTGCCCGGTGCATGGATGCGAAGGGTTACCGCCACGCCCGCCTGCGCAGGGGCCGGATCGACGCGGGCGGCGTCGGACAGGGCAGCGTCGCTGGCTGCGGCGGCAAACGCGGGCAGGGCGGCACAGGCCAGGCAGATCAGGCGCGGAAGGGACATGGGCGGCACCGGGGCAATGCAGTCGGTATCGGCGCCGCCGCCCAGGTCTGAAGCCCGTCGTGCCGCCTCAATAGGTAATGGTGACGGTGATGGTGTCCGAATAGGCGCCAGGCGGCGTGGACGTGCCCGCCGCAGGGGGCACGCGGCCATAGATGGTCAGGTTCTGCGCTGCGCCGGTGCCCGTGCCGCTGGCCGTGGTGCTGTTCAGCACGTTGCCCCAGCGCTGGGTGCGTGCCGCGTCGCGGTAAAGCTCGTAGGGCAGCAGGGCGCCGCTGCTGCCGACCCGCATTCGCCGGTTGCCCGATCCATCGGCATGGGTGCCGTTGTCCAGCCCGATCTGGAACGGGCTGCGGTTGACGCAGGTCAGGCTGAAGACGGCGGTGCGGTCGATGTTCGCGGCAACCGTGCCGGTGTTCACGCCGAAATTCATTGGCGCGGTCACATAGGCGCCGCATGCCGGGTTGACCGTCGCCGTGGCGGTCAGGGTCATGGCCGCCGCCTGCAGGTTCGAATTGCCGGTCACCGCAGGGGGTATCTGCAGGCAGGAGGTAGGGAAGGGCGGGGTGCCCAGCAGCGGTTCGTTGTAGGCGTACTGGAAGGTGGCGGCCAGGGCGCTGCTGAACGCGCCTGCCGACAGCACCTGGTTGGCGGGGTAGCGCCCGTACAAGGTGAATGAGGCGGTGCCGGAGCCGCCCAGCAAGGGCACCGGATACTGCATCTGGTAACTCACCCAGGTCGGGCTGGTCGCTGCGCTGCTGCCGATCACCGCGGTCCGCGCTGCATCGCTGTAGATCTGGTAGTTCAGCCGGTCGCCGAAGCTGTTGGCCATCGTGCGCCACGGAGAAATGGCGGTACCACCGCTCCCCGCCGGCAGCCCCAGGCAGAAGGTCACGCGCGCGTTGGCGAGCAGTGCGACCGCGCCGGTGGTGCAGGTCACGCTGAAGGTGGTGCTGGTATCGACCAGCCCATTGGACACCGGGCCGAAAGCCAGGGTCGGGCTGGACAGCGTGCAGGTGGTGGCCCCGCGCGCCGGGAACGCCAGCGTGGCCAGGCCGCACAACAGCAACAGCAGCAATACGCGGCTCACGGCGCAGGCTCCGGCAGGCAGCGCAGCGGCGGCGAGCGGCGCGAGGTGCTGGCCGGCATCTGCACATGGCAGCGTCCGCGTTCGCTTTCGATCAGCAGCCGCGGCGGCTCGCCGGTGAACTCAACCCAGGCCTGGCCATCGTGGCCCACCACGGTCGGGGTGGCGCCCGCGCCGCTGATCCGCGCGCCCAGTGGCAGCGGCTGGCCCTGTTCGTCGAGCAGGGTCAGCATCGCGCCGCGGCTGTGCACCAGCTTGAAATCCACCCGCATGCCGGCGCCCTGGCGCGGGGTGGCGAAGGTTTCAACGCGCTCGGCACGCATGTCCGCCGGAAGGTCGAGGGTGTCGATGCCCAACCGGTTGCGTTGCCAGGACAGCAGCGGGGTCACCAGCAACAGCCCGTTGCGGTTGGTCACTCCGACCGGCCGGTTTTCCAGCGTGACCGGGATGCCCGGCCGACCGGTGGACACTACCGCGAATGCGTCGGGGACCTCGCGGGCCGCAAACACGCTGCCCGCCATCCACACCAGGCTGCCACTGGCGTTGCCATAGGCGAAGGTCTGGCCGGCATCTCGGGACAGCCCGGCAGAGTAGCGACCGTGGCTGCCCAGCGCGCCGATTTCCGCCAGCCCGCCGTCGTCGCGCGCCTGCAGGCGCCAGCCCGGCCCGCTGCGGCTGCCATCGCCGGGTACGGGTCGCATCACTTCGGCACTGGCGCGGTCGACGTCGCCATTGCGCTGCACCGCCAGCGTGGCCTGGCGGTCCTCGCCCAGGCGGGTGCCCAGTGACAGGTAGATGCTGCGGTTCTGCCGCTGGTCGATGTCCTGGGTGGCGGACAGGTACGCATTCCAGCGGCCGAAGCTGCGCGACCAGAACAGGCTGAGGTAGCGCGTGCGGGTGTAGGGCAGGCCGGGATCGGGTGCCGGTTGCGGTGCATCCAGCACCGGCAACGCCTGGTCCAGTCTCAGGTAGCTCAGGCTGACCGTGCCCAGCCGCTGCAGATCCACGCCGAAGCTGGCCTGCTCGCTGACGCGCGGTGGCAGGCTGTCCTGCAGGCTGCCCAGGTCGCGGTAGTAGCCGGAGGTGCGGCGGCTGGTCAGGTTCACGTTGAACCCGCGGTTGTTCCAGTTGTAGCCCATGCCGTATTGCCGGCCCCGGCGCTGGCCATCCTGGCTTTCGCTCCAGTTGGCACTGAGCACGCCGGCCCTGCCCAGCAGCCACGCCCCGCCCAGGCCCGCATTGAGGACGCCGCCACCGCCTTCGGCATGGGCTTCGAGGGTGAACTGGTTGTTGATGCCGCGCCGCAGGGTGGCGCTGGCGACCGTGTCGCTGTCGTAGCGGAACGAATGGATGCCGAAGTCGCGGCGCAGCCGGCCGATGCCGGCGGACCAGTCGGACAGCCCGGCGGCCAGCAGCTGCTGGGTGCCATAGAACGAAAAGTCCAGCGTCTGCATGCGGCCGAACGCATCGGTGACCACCACCTGCGCCGTGCCGGTGCCGCTGATGCCCGGCTGCGTCGCAAGCTGGAAGGGGCCGACGGGAACCTGCCCGCCATACTGGCGCAGGCCATCGACATACAGCTCGACGTTGGAGGGAACCACCGCTTCACCCAGGAACGAGGGGGTAGGGGTGAGGACCCGGTAGGGCTGCAGCCCGTAATTGCGCCCGATCTGGATGCCGGCCATTCGGGCCGGGCGCGACCACTCGAGGAATCCGCTGTAGAAGTCGCCCACGGTCAGGCTGAGGGCCTGGTCCGGAAGATCCAGGCGCCAGCTCGTGTCCAGCCTGACGGATTCGTGCTGCCAGCCTTCACCGGGCAGCTGGTAGGTGCGCATCAGGCCGGTGCTGCGCAGGCTGCCGCGGCCGACGCCGAAGAGGCGCACGTCGGTATTGAGGCTGAGATTGCCCAGTCCGTCGCTGTGGCTGGCATAGACGTCGTAGTTCAACGCCATGCCGGGAGACGACTGCGCGGCCGGAGTACCCTGTTCGCTGCGCCCCAGCCGGGCGGTGGGCAGCTGCAGCAGGTTCAGCGGAACCTGCAGGTCCAGGATCTGCAGGCCGGCGTCGTAGTGCACGACAACGCCGGCGATCTGGTCCAGGTAGACCGGGCTCTCGCCCTGCACGGGGAAGCCGAGCTGGCGCAGGGTCGCCGCCGGTGCCTGCAACCGGCCGCCCAGCTCATCGAAACGCAGCAGCCCGCGCGGCGCCTGGTTCAGGGTGGTTTCCAGGTACAGCGCCTGGCTGGCGGTCAGCGGCGTGGGGGGCGGCAACAGCGCATCGGCCGCAACGTCCATGGCCTCGGCGCCCGCATTACGGGCCAGCGCCTGCCCTGAAAGCGACACCATGCCGCTGCAGCAGGCCAGCACGCAGGCCTCAGCGAGCCGGCGGCGTGGCGGGCAATGGCGTCGGCTCCGAGCCACCGTTGATCCTCGCGCTGAAGGTGCCGCCCTGCAGCTGCGCAGGCGGCGGCTGCAAGGGCCAGCGCATGGTCTGGCCTGGCAGCACGTATCCCACCAGCCCGTCCATCACCGGCGTGCGGCGGCCGGCCACGACCAGGCCGAGATCGGCGATCTGGGCCTGGCCCTGGCCGCTGTTGCTGACCTCCAGCTGCGCCTGCGCCGTGCCGTCCTGCACCAGCCGTGCGGACAGCAGGGGCGCGGGCGGCTTGCCGGCAGGCTGCACCACGACGGGAATCGAATAGCGCAGGACGAACTGCATGCCCTGCCGCGTGGGGTCGTAGGCGGGGATTTCATCGACGATCACGCGGTACGCCTGCTGCGTGGCGGGTGCGGTCTCGTCTGCCCGCACCAGCCGGATCAGCTGGCGCTGGCCGGCGGCCAGGGCCTGCATCGGTGGGCTGGCAAGCAGCGCCCCGGTCGGCGTCAACTGGTCACGGCCGTCTGCCTGCTGCCACTGGAAGACGCGCACCTGCACCTGCACCGTTTCGGTGCCGCTGTTGCTGATCCACAGCGCCTCGGCGTTCTGCTGCGGCCGCAGTTCGAACTGGGTGGGAGAGACCTGCAGGCTGGCGGCCAGGCAGGTGCTCGCGGGCAGGGCCAAAGCAACCCACGCCAGCATCCGCAGCCAGCGGTCGTTACGCAGCACCATCAGCGCCACCTCAATAGGTGATCGTGGCGGTGATGGTGTCCTGGTAGGCGCCCGGAGCGGCGTTGTTGACGCTCGGGTTGGCCACCTGGCCGTAGACCTGGTAGACCTGGTTGGCGCCCGTGCCGGTCGCTGCCTGGGTGTTGGTTCCGGTGGTCGAGCCCCAGACGACGCTGTGGCCGGCGTCCTGGTACAGCTGGTAGCCGACGAAGTTGTTGGCGGTCACTCCGGTATCGGTGTTGCGCATGCGCCGCGTGGTCACATCGGCCGCAGTCCCGGCATTGAGGCCGGCGTTGAGCGCGATCGTGTAGGGGGTGGATACGCTGCACTGGGCGGTCAGCGTGCCCTGGGCATTGAGCGGGGTGGTGGAACTGGCATCTGCGGCGCCGAAGTTGACGTTGGTCGCGGCGGCGGCGGTGATCGTGCAGGCCTTGTTGATCGTCAGCAGGACGTTGAAGGTCGTGGTGTCGGCAGCTGTTGCGGGGCCGGCCAGAAGCAGGGCCACGGCCCAGGTGAGCGGGGAACGGACTGCAGAGCGCATTGACAACCTCCCTGACCCGAGGGTCTGTTGAACAGGACGGTGCGGCACGTTCTGAGCCGCGTTGACGACGGTCCCGTTCAGCCTAGGCCGGGTAAGTGTCTGTATTCAGTGATATTTGCTTCGGATAAAGCGTTGGCCGGGTCACATTTTCACGGTCCTTGCCGGATCCGTGCATCGTCAGTACGCCCAGTTGGGTGGCGTTCGTTCAGATTGCGGCCGGATCGGCGATAATGGGTGCCATGAGCGTGAATCTGAAAACCCCGCAGGAAATCGAGGCGATGCGCATCGCCGGCCGCCTGGCCAGCGAAGTGCTCGACATCGTCACCCCCCACGTCAAGCCCGGTGTCACCACCGAGGAGCTGGACCGCATCTGCCACGACCACATCGTGAACGTGCAGGGCGCCACGCCGGCCAACGTCGGCTACCGCGGCTTCCCCAAGAGCGTGTGCACCTCCGTCAACAATGTCATCTGCCACGGCATCCCCAGCGAAGGGAAGGTGCTCAAGGACGGCGACATCATCAACATCGACGTCACCGTCATCAAGGACGGCTGGCACGGCGATACCAGCCGCATGTACTTCGTCGGCACGCCGTCGGTGATGGCCCGCCGCCTGGTCGAAGCCACCTACGAAGCGATGTGGCGCGGCATCCGCGCGGTGCGTCCGGGCGCGACCCTGGGCGACATCGGCCATGCCATCCAGAGCTATGCCGAAGGCGAGCGTTTCAGCGTGGTGCGCGAGTACTGCGGCCACGGCATCGGCAAGGTCTACCACGATGAGCCGCAGGTGGTGCATTACGGCCGCCCGGGCCAGGGCCTGGTGCTGCAGCCGGGCATGACCTTCACCATCGAGCCGATGATCAACGAGGGCACCCGCTACAACAAGGTGCTGCCGGACGGCTGGACCGTGGTGACCAAGGACCGCAAGCTGTCGGCGCAGTGGGAGCACATGATCGCGGTCACCGAGACCGGCGTGGACGTGCTGACCCTGTCGCCGGGCGAATCGCAGGTCTCCTGACGATGCTGCCGGCGGGTTCACTGCTGGACGCGCCGGCCGATTCGCTCGAGGATCCCGAATGGGCGTCTGCCGCACGGCAGGCGCTGCAGCAGGCCGATGCGCGCCTGTACCGCCGCTTCGACCAGGGCGACAACATCGAGCGCCTGATCGCGCTGCGCGCGCGTGCCGCCGACCACCTGATCCGCCTGGCCTGGCAGCGCTGCGTGCCGGCCGGCAGCGGGTTGTCGGTGTTCGCGGTGGGTGGCTACGGTCGCGGTGAACTGTTCCCGCGCTCGGACATCGACCTGCTGGTGTTCGGTGATGCGCCTGCGCAGCTGGCCCATGAGGCCGGACTGTCGCGCCTGTTCGCACTCCTGTGGGACTGCGGCCTGGCGGTCAGCCATGCCGTGCGTTCGGCGGCGCAGTGCCGCGAGGCTGCCGCCGACCAGACCGTGCTGACCGCACTGATCGAAGCCCGCCCGATCGTGGCCGACGATGCGGCCCGGCGCGCGCTGCGCGGGGCCATCGACGACCGCGAACTGTGGCCGGCACGCACCTTCTTCCTGGCCAAGCTGGAAGAGCTGCGCAACCGCCACCAGCGCTTCGGCGATACCGCCGACAACCTGGAGCCGGACCTGAAGGACGGCCCCGGTGGCCTGCGCGACCTCAACACGCTGGGCTGGATGGCGCTGCGCGCCTTCGGCGTGCGTGACCTGGAAGCGCTGGTCGGGCTGGGCCACCTGGGCGCCGATGAAGCGGCCGCGCTGAAGCGCGAGCGCGCGGTGCTGGCACGCCTGCGTTTCGGCCTGCACCTGGTCGCGCGCCGCCCGGAAGAGCGCCTGCGCTTTGATTACCAGAAGACCCTGGCCGCACGCCTGGGCTTCGAAGACGACGCCGAGAACCTGGGCGTCGAGAAGATGATGCAGGGCTTCTACCGCGCCGCCCTGGTGGTGCGCCGGATCAGCGACCGCCTGCTGCAGCGCTTCGAGGAGCAGTTCGACGGCGAGGCGCAGCCGGAACCCCTCACCGTGGGCTTTTCGCTGCGCCGCGGCTATCTGGCCGCCAACGATGCCGAGTGGCCGTGCGGTGACGTCGGCCAGGTATTCGCCCTGTTCGCAAGCTGGGCCAACAACCCGCAGATCCGCGGCCTGCATTCGCTGACCGCGCGCGCGCTGGCCGAGGCGCTGCCGCTGCTGCCGGCCTACGACCGCGCCGATGCCAATGCCCGCGAACAGTTCATGGCCCTGCTGCGCGGCCAGCGTCCGGTCGACACGCTGTCACGCATGGCGCGGCTGGGCGTACTCGGGCAGTGGATTCCCGCCTTCGCCCAGGTCAGCGGGCGCATGCAGTTCGACCTGTTCCATGTGTACACGGTCGACCAGCACACGCTGATGGTCCTGCGCAACATCGGCCTGTTCGCCAGCAGCCGTGCCGACGAACGTTTCTCGATCGCCCACGAAGTCTGGCCGCGCCTGCGCAAGCCCGAGCTGCTGCTGCTGGCCGGCCTGTTCCATGACATCGCCAAGGGCCGTGGCGGCGACCATTCCGAACTGGGGGCGGTGGACGCGCGTGCGTTCTGCCACGCCCATGCGCTGAGCGGCAGCGATACCGAACTGGTGGCCTGGCTGGTGGAGCAGCACCTGCGCATGTCGGTGACCGCGCAGAAGCAGGACATCGCCGATCCGGTGGTGATCCACCGCTTCGCCACCCTGGTCGGCAGCCGCGACCGCCTGGACTACCTGTACCTGCTGACCTGCGCCGACATCGCCGGCACCAGCCCCAAGCTGTGGAACGCGTGGAAGGACCGGCTGCTGGCCGATCTGTACTTCGCCACCCGGCGCGCGCTGCGCGATGGATTGGAGCACCCGATGCCGGCCGCCGAACGCGTGGCCGAGGCGCGCGACAGCGTGCGCGCGCTGGTGCGCGAGCAGGGCTACGACGATGCCACCATCGACCGTCAGTTCGCGGTGATGCCCGACGAGGGCTTCATGCGCCTGCGCCCGGAACAGCTGGCCTGGCAGGCCTCGGCGCTGGTACCGATCAAGCAGGGCCACACCCTGGTGAAGGTGCGCCGGATCAGCGTGGATGACCCCGCGCTGGAAGTGTTCGTGCACTCGCCCGACCGCGATGGCCTGTTCGCCGCGATCGTGATGACCCTGGACCGCAAGGGCTACGGCATCCACCGCGCACGCGTGCTGGATGGCCCGTCGGACACCATTTTCGATACCTTTGAAGTGAGCCCGGCCGACACCTTCGCCGATGGCAGCAGCGCCAACCTGGAGGCCGCGCTGCGCGAAGCGCTGGGTGGCGACCTGACCCTGCTGCGCCCGTCGCGGCGTGTGGTGCCCCGCCAGCTGCGCCACTTCCGTTTCGCCCCGCGCATCGAGTTCCGCGATGAGCCCGGCGCGACCCGATTCGCCCTGGTCGCCCCCGACCGTCCCGGCCTGCTGGCCGACGTGGCGTTCGTGCTGCGCAACCAGGGCCTGCGCGTGCATGACGCGCGCATTGCCACGTTCGGCGAACGCGCCGAAGACACCTTCGTGATCAGTGACGAACACGACCTCCCCCTGACCGAACCCGCCCGGCAGCAGCTGCATGACGCAATGCTGGCCTGCCTGGACCCTGATCGAAACGCCGGAGACCCCACCTGATGGCCACCAAGCCTGTAAAGAAAGTTCCACAACAGCCGAAGGCTGGTCAGACTGCTGCGACCGCCAAGAGCGCAGCGGCGAAGAAGACTGCCGCACCGAAGAAGGCCGCCCCGGCCAAGGCGCCGGTGAAGAAGGCTGCTGTTGCGAAGAAGCCGGTCGCGAAGAAGGCTTCGGCCAAGAGCGCCGAAGCTGCACGCGCGGAAACCATCGCCCGCAAATCGCTGCGCAAGCCGCCGGTGCCGGGTGTGGAAGAACTGAAGTTCGGCATCGAAAGCGCCTTCGAGCGCCGCGCCACGCTGACCCTGCACGAGCTGGAAGGGTCCACCCGCCCGCTGGTCAACCGCGTGATCGATGGCCTGGAAACCGGCGAATTCCGCGTCGCCGAGCCGGACGGCCACGGTGGCTGGAAGGTCAACGAGTGGCTGAAGAAGGCCGTGCTGCTGTACTTCCGTGTCAACGACATGGCCGTGGTCGACGCGCGCCCGGCGCCGTTCTGGGACAAGGTCGAATCGCGCTTCGCCGGCTATGACGAAGCGAAGTTCCGTCGCGCCGGCGTGCGCGTGGTGCCGGGTGCGATCGCCCGTCGCGGCACCTACTTCGGCAAGGACGTGGTGCTGATGCCGAGCTTCACCAACATCGGCGCCTACGTCGGCGAAGGCACCATGGTCGACACCTGGGCCACCGTCGGTTCCTGCGCGCAGATCGGCCAGCACTGCCACCTGTCCGGCGGCGCCGGCATCGGCGGCGTGCTCGAGCCGCTGCAGGCCAGCCCGACCATCATCGAAGACCACTGCTTCATCGGTGCGCGTTCGGAAGTGGTGGAAGGCGTGGTCGTCGGCCACCACAGCGTGATCGGCATGGGCGTGTTCCTCAGCCAGAGCACCCGCATCTACAACCGCGCCACCGGCGAGATCACCTACGGCTACATCCCGCCGTACAGCGTGGTGGTGTCCGGCTCGCTGCCGAGCAAGGACGGCACCCATTCGCTGTACTGCGCGGTGATCGTCAAGCAGGTCGATGCCAAGACCCGCAGCAAGACCAGCGTGAACGACCTGCTGCGCGGCCTGGCCGACTGAAGGTGACTGCGCCGGAGGACCTGGCGCCGTCGGCGATCTACCGGCATCCGTCCGACAGCCTGTTCGGACGGGTGCTGCCGCGCCTGTTGCATGCCCCACGGTGGACCCGGCTGCGCCGCGCGCTGTCGCGGCGCTGGCCGATGCCCATGCTGGCCAGTGATGTGCGCGATGTGGTCTACGTGAGCTGGTGGGTGGATGTGCGGCACGCGCCGCCGCCGCCCCCCGGCCATCATTACGTCGTGCATGAAGGGCGCACGCCCTACACCATCCTCAGCTACCGCCACGGCCACTTCGGCCCGCGTGCGGCCGGACCGCTGCGTGCGCTGATGCCCTCGCCACGTCAGAGCAACTGGCGCTGGTACCTGCGTCGCGACGACGCTCCGCAGGGAGCGCCGGTGGTGCTGTTCGACCGCAACGTGATGGACCAGCTGGCCTTCGTGGCCGGCGCGCGCGCGTTCAGCGATGCCA